>JBJTPO010000646.1:0-5593 GCA_046075145.1 Planctomycetota bacterium | reverse complement strand
TCGCGGGCCAGGGACGGCCGCGAAGCCGTACTACAATATCCCGCCGTGAGTGCGCCACGGGGTCATGTGCGAGGGCTGGTCGAGGAACCAGATCCGCTCCCATTCGTCGGTGATCGCCCGCAGGTCTTCCGACGTGTAGATGAGCTGCTGGGCCCGGCGGACCGGGTCGCCGGAGTAGAGCGGGATCAGGCACCCCGAGGAGGTCGACAGCACCGCCACCGCCAACAGCAGCCACCCTGTCCTTCTCATCGCCTGGTCCTCCTGACCCGTGCCCGTGTCTCGTGTCGTGCCGGGACGCGCTTCCTGCGAATGTCCCGGAGATGTACCTGATCGCCCCGATTCGTCGCGAGAGAGGCTGACGGCTGTCAGCCCGCTCGATGACGGCCCCGTCGACCCAGCCTGCCCAGCCTCTGCCTCAGGCCCGGCTCGGTTCGGAGGGGGTGTCGCCCGCCTCGTCCTCGGCTTGGGGCCCGGCCGGCTCGCTGCCTGCCGCCGGTGCCTGATAGTCGCGTACGCGTTCCTCCATCTCCTTGCCCGGCTTGAACGTGACGACGTTCTTGGCCTGCACGGGGACCGGCTCTCCGGTCCGCGGGTTGCGGGCCAGCCGGGCCTCACGCTGCTTGATCTGGAAGATCCCGAAGTTCCGCAGTTCCACCCGCCCGTCGCGGACCAGGGCCTCGATCAAGGCCTCAAACGTCCTCTGCACGAGCACCCGGGTGCGAAACTGGGGAAGATCGATCTCTTCCGCGATCGTCCGGACGATGTCTTTCTTGGTCACGGCTCGGGAACTCCGACCGCGGCCGACCGATTCTTCGCCCGGCGGGCGAGGATCCGGAGGACGGGGAATGAGTCCGAAGTCTAGGCCTGGCAAGGACTAGTGTCAACCAGCCGCCCCTGTGGCGGTTGGCCCACCCGATCCCTGCCATCGGTGGTATCGGCGGCCGGACCGCCAAACTTGATGCATTCGTCACGACCGGACCGGCCGGCCCCCAGGCTGCCAGCGGGCTTGGACTCCGCGCCGCGGAATCCGCGGGAAACGCGGGCGGCTTGGGGGGGCGGGGAAACCCACTACACTCGGCCAGAGTCATTGGTTCAGCCCCATGTCGCCATCCATGCCGCACCCCGCCGGGCCTGCTGCTGCCGCTCCGTCGCCCGACCTCTCGGTCACGCTCGGCCGGCTCCGGCTGCCCAACCCCATCCTCGTGGCGTCAGGCACCTTCGGCTACGGCAAGGAGATGTCGGGCTTCATGGATCTCGCGCGGCTGGGCGGGATCGTGCCCAAGACGATCACGCCGCTGCCCCGGATGGGCAACGTCCCCTGGCGCACCGTCGAGACGGCCTCGGGCCTGCTCAACTCGATCGGGCTCGACAACGACGGCGTGGAGGCCTTTCTCGAGAAGCAGCTGCCGTTCCTGGCAGGCTGCGGGGCGCCGGTGATCGTGAGCATCGCCGGCGGGAATGCCGCCGAGTTCGTGTCGCTCGCCCGCCGGCTCGAGGGCGTGGCCGGGATCGCGGCGCTCGAGCTCAACGTTTCCTGCCCGAACGTCAGCCATGGCGTGGATCTCGGCAGCGATCCGGCCACCTGCCGCGACGTGGTGGCCGGCGTGCGGGCGGCCACGAGCCTGCCGGTGATCGCCAAGCTCACGCCCAACGTCAGCGACATCGCGGCCGTGGCTCGCGGCGCAGCCGACGGCGGCGCAGACGCCGTCACGCTGATCAACACGCTCCAGGGGATGGCGGTGGACTGGCGGCGGCGGAAGCCCATGCTCGGCAACGTGGTGGGGGGCCTGAGCGGGCCGGCGATCAAGCCGGTGGCGCTCCGCTGCGTGCATCAGGTCCACCGCGCGGTCGGGATCCCGATCATCGGCGTGGGGGGCATCATGACGATCGACGACTGCATGGAGTTCTTCGTGGCCGGGGCGGCGGCCGTGCAGATCGGCACGGCCAGCTTCGCCGAGCAGGGCGTGTCGGCACGGCTGCTCGCCGAGCTGCCGGCGGCCGTCCGCGAGGCGGGCGCGGCCCGGTTCGCCGACGTGGTGGGCACGCTCCAACTGCCGCGGCCGGTCGGCTGCGCCGCCGAGCCACCCAAGGAGGCCGCCCGTGCCGGCTGAGACGCGTCTGCCAGAGCCCACCCGTGCCCTGTCGGGTATCCAGCCCACCGGCCGCTTCCACTGGGGCAACTATTTCGGCGCCATCCGGCAGTACATCGACCTCCAACCTGGAGCCCACCAGGCTGCCGATGAGGCCTACTACTTCATCGCCGATCTGCACGCGCTCACGACCGTCCGTGAGCCGGAGCGGCTGCGGGGCTTCGTGCGGGACGCCGCGCTCGACCTCGTGGCCCTCGGGCTCGATCCGGAGCGGGCGGTGCTGTTCGTGCAGTCGGACGTGCCGGAGGTGACGGAGCTGACCTGGCTCCTGATGACCGTCACGCCCATGGGCCTGCTCGAGCGGTGCCATGCCTTCAAGGACAAGAAGACCCGCGGCCTGCCGGCCGACGCGGGGCTGTTCACCTACCCCGTGCTGATGGCGGCCGACATCCTCGCCTACGACGCCACGGTGGTGCCCGTGGGGGAGGATCAGGTGCAGCACATCGAGGGCTGCCGCGACTTGGCCGGCACCTTCAACCACCTCTATGGCGAGGTGTTCACGCTGCCCAAGCCGCGGCTCGTGGACGGCAGCGCCAAGGTGCCGGGCACCGACGGCCAGAAGATGAGCAAGAGCTACGAGAACACGATCGAGGTGTTCGAGGAACCGGCCACGCTCAAGAAGAAGATCATGCGGATAACGACCGATTCGCGGCCGGTCGAGGAGCCGAAGGAGCCGGAGGGAGACCACCTCTACCAGCTCGTCGCGCTCTTTGCCCCCGAGGCCGACCGGCAGGCGCTCGCCGACCTCTACCGCCGCGGCGGGTTCGGCTACGGCGAGGTGAAGAAGAAGCTGCTCGAGGCCGCCGGGCAGTTCTTCTCCGAGGCGCGGGCGCGGCGGGCGGACCTGGCGGCCGA
This sequence comes from Planctomycetota bacterium, assembly GCA_046075145.1. Classification (GTDB taxonomy): domain Bacteria; phylum Planctomycetota; class Planctomycetia; order Pirellulales; family UBA1268; genus QWPN01. The sequence goes on along the minus strand of JBJTPO010000646.1, from coordinate 2,588 downwards.
TCCGGGGCGGATCGAGGCGATCCTGGCCGCCGGGGCCGAGAAGGCCCGGACCAAGGCGGGCGAGGTGCTCGCGCGGGCGCGACGGGCCTGCGGGCTCGACCGCCTGTCCCCGTCGAAGGCGGCAGGGAAGCGGGCATGAACGTCCTCGGGATCGGCACCGACATCACGGAGTGCCTGCGGATCGCGCAGATGATCGAGCGACATGGCGAGCTGTTCGTGGGCCGTGTCTACACGCAGCACGAGATCGAATACTGCCGCAGCCGGAAGATGGCCACGCAGCACTTCACCGGCCGTTGGGCGGCCAAGGAGGCGGTGCTCAAGGCGCTGGGCACGGGCTGGAGGCGGGGGATCAGCTGGCGGGACGTCGAGATCAAAAACCTCCCCGGGGGTCGGCCGCAGGCCTTTCTCTCCGGGGGCACGCAGGAGGTGGCCGAGTCGCTCGGCATCCGCTGCGTGCTGGTGAGCATCTCCCACTGCCGCTCCCACGCGACCGCCTACGCGGTGGCCCTCGACGAGATCCCGGCGACGGGCTGAACGACGGCTCGTTCGCCCTATTCTGCGAGCTTCAGGTCGAGGCCGAACACGCCGTCTCGGGACGGGAAACCCTCGAAGAAATCACGGCCAAACTGGGCGGTCGTGTAGCGGGTTTTTGAGGATCCCGTCGTGAACAGCCGAACCCTCAACCACAGCGATGTTCCGCCGAGCACCGCTTTGGGCAGTGTTGTGTCGATCGCGTGATCCTCGCCCAATCGCAGTGGCTCGAGCGAGTTACAGACGCCCGTCCAGTTCACGCCATCGTTCGAGACGTCGACGGCCCCGGCGCCTCGGCCCGTCACGTTCGGCTCAATCGTTCCATCGCTGCCGAACACCGTACGTTGTCCGCCTGGATCACGTATCGATTTAGGTCGTGGATCCGGGGACAACGTAGGGAAACGCAACCGGCGGCATCCCCCTCGAGGTTTGGTGGACGTCACTCCGGAATGATGACCGCCAAGGTGCCGTCTTTCAGGGTCCCAGGGGAGTGAGGCGATGGCCATGTTGCAAGGACGGCGAGCGTGAAGAAACCGGCCAGGAGGATAGGCGCCGCCAGGAGCCATGGCCTGACTGGGTGACTCGCCCAGCGCACCGCTTGGGCAAAGCCGCGGGCGGTCTGATAGCGGTGGCAGGGATCGAGTGCCAACGCACGGCGACAGACTGCAGCCAGCCGCAAAGGAAGGCTGCAGGCCACCCGATCAGCGATGCCCCTGGCGACTCCACCGCGAATCCCGGCGGGGGATATCGAGCGGAAGGGAAGGGTACCGGCCAGCGCTTCATGGAGCACCAGCCCGAGGGCGTACACATCGGTGGCGGGCGTCAGATACCCTCCAGCCAACTGCTCTGGCGCCATTGCCCGCAGCGTCCCGATGCCGTTGGCTGCAGGCTCTGGTTTTCCTTGCGGTCTCGCGATGCCGAAGTCGGTCAAGCGGGCTTGGCCGGCGGAGTCAATCAGGATGTTTTCCGCCTTCACGTCGCGGTGCACGAGGCCGGCCCGGTGGGCCGCGTCCAGGGCATCGGCTACCTGGCAGACCCAGCGGACGGTGTCCCCTCGGGGAATCGGTCCGAGTGCCAGGCTGGCGGCGAGGCTACCCCCAGGCACGAACTCCGAGACGATAAACCAACGGTCGCCATCTTGGCCGATATCGTGGACGGTCACGATGTGCGGATGCTGCAGGGCCGCCACCCGCCGCGCCTCGGCGAGAAAGGCCTCGCGCCCCGTGATGGCCGATACTTTCGGAAGCTTGATCGCGACCACCCGCTCGAGTTGGAGGTCGAACCCCCGCCACACCTCGGCGAAGCCGCCCACCCCGATCCGCTCGTCGAGACGGTAGCGGCCGGCGAGGGGAGGAGGGGCGGCGGGCTGGTCTGGCGACCGTTCCAACTCCTCGTCGGGGCCCGGATGGTCGAGCCAGTGCATCGCCTTCAGCGATTGGATCCGACGATCGAGTTCGCGGGCGACTTCAGGGTGCTCCTGGGCCAGTTCGGTAGCCGGCAGGTCGATTCATTCTGCGAACCGATCCTCCCAGTGAAGCAGGATGTCAGCGAGGATCCGGCGGCCTTCTGAATCCATCGTTCAGCCTCTCGTGGAGTCGAATGCGGGCATCCTGCCAGCGGCGGCGGACGGTACGCACCGAGCAGCGGAGCACCTCGGCGGCCTCGTCGTGCGACATGCCTTCGTAGAAGAGCAGGTCGACGACCTCCCGTTCCTCGGCCGGGAGGTCCGCAGCCGCCTCGTGGAACGCGGTCCATTCATCCAGGTCGACCGTTTCATCCTGGGCTCCGTCCAACGGGCCATGGGGATCGTCGGGCGGGCGATGATCCGTGCGGTGGTTGCGGCCCATGCCCTGTGGGCCGAAGTGCTTGCGGCCAAGGTCGATGAGCTCACGGCGGATTTGGAGCGTGGCGAGGTTGATGAAGTGGCGGACATCGGCAAGTTGGGCGACGTCGAGGGCGCGATGGAGGCGGACCATCGCGTTCTGAAACACATCGTCCGTCTGTGCCCAGCGTGCGACGCCAGGGTGGCAGCGAAGCATCCGGCGGGTGAGGGCGAG
>JBJTPO010000645.1:0-6754 GCA_046075145.1 Planctomycetota bacterium | reverse complement strand
GACGAGGTGCGACAGGACCCGGCCGTGGCCGACGCCCTGGCCCTGATCGCGGACCATGGCGCCGCCCCGGACGAAGCCTTCTTGCGCATGCTGGCGCGGGTGCTGCTCTACGGCACCTCGCTGGATGCCCGGATCCAGTTCGGCTCCGGGCTGCCGGAGGGCACCAATCGGCCCCTCGTCCTGGCCATCCAGGCCGACGAGCGGATCCGCAAGGCCGTCACGGCCACGATCATTCCTTGCCTGCAGAAGCGGGTCCTCGTCGACCGCTATCGGATGGAGCCCGCCGTCATGCTCCAGCTGATGCAGACCTACGGGCCGCTCGACTGGGCCCATCCCCATGCCCACGGGATCTACTGGTCGGAGCGGAGCATCGCGCTCGCCCGCACGAGCCGCCAGCGGGAGCGGATCAACGAGCTGAACCTGATCCGGACACGGCTCGGCAACCTCCAGCACCTGATGCGGAGCGGCCGGATCGAGTTCGATCCCCTGGCAACCCGGATCGACATCCTGCCCGATCCGAGATTCATCGCGGGCTACGAAGCGGCGATGCGGGATGCGGTCGTGCGGATTGAATCCGGTCAGGGACTGTCGGCGGGCGACTTCGGCCGGGCGACGGTCGACGACCTGCTCGGGGGCTACGAATCGTTCCTCCAGCAGGCGGCCGTGTTCGCCTACCTGTACGGCGACGAGCTGCAGGCGGCCGACTGCTTTGTGAAGCTCCGCCAGATCGCCCGCGACAGCGGCCGGACCGCCGATCCGCTCTACGACGGCAGCCTCGAGCAGTTCATGACCCGGAAGCTCGCCGCCGTGATGGAGATCGACATCTCGAACCTGCGCCAGTTTCTCGACGCAATGATCCAGCGGGCGCTGCTCGACGGGCTGGCCAAAGGACGCATCGACACCTTCAATCGCTTCGTGCGGATCGCCCATGCCGCCTACGACCGCCGCTATGCGGCCTCGTCGCCGGAGGCGGTGCACGTCAATCCCGAGGCCCGGCTGCCACCCTTCCCCACGCTCGTGGATGCGTCGTTCGAGAACGCGATCCGGCGCGACTCGGTGCCGATCCTCGTCCGGGCCCGCATCTGGGCCTGGGCGCCCGACGCCCTCAGGCAGCGAACCTGGCCGCGGCTGGGCGAGACCCTCATCATCCAAGCCGAGGCGGCCGGCCTCGACCCGGCCCGGGCCTTTCCGCCACCTCCACCCTCATCCGCGCAGGTGGATGAGCCGGGCGACGGTCCGGAGATCAGCGACTGAGGCGCTGGCCTTTCCAGCCTATCAGTGCCGCTCCAGCCGAGTCGCTACTGTTTCAGGATTTTTTCGTCGAGCAGATAGGGCTGCCCGCTGCGCAGCAGCCATGGCTGCATGGCCGGGGAGTTGGTCTTGTTCGTCGCTCCCTGCCAGCGACTTCGACGCGTGAGCAGTTGGGCATACTCGTAAGGCTGGAGCTTGTTGCCAAGAAAGGCCGTGTGACCGTCGCAGAAGGCCACCACGACTCCGCCGTCGTGCGTGCTCGCCGGAGCGAAGCCGTGCGTGCTACCGGTGTTCAGGACCGGAAACACCGGACCGGGCGGCGTCGCGACACCATAAATGGGCGGCAGCGCTTGGCCGGCGCCGAAGGGGGACCCCTGCGGGGCCGCCGCTGACTTGTACGCCCAACTGTGCGGCTGGAATCCCAGTGCCGCCTTCTCGGCGAAGGCCAGTGTCGTGGATGTCCCATCGGCCTCGGCGATCACATCGAGCGACACGGGCGTGAGCGGCTTTGGCGCCGCGGTGCTGCCGGGGGTGCTGCTGGCGTACTTGGTAAAAATATCGACGAACACGCCGTCATCCCCGTCCTTGCCGCCCGCGCCAGCATTGGCCGCATAGGAGAGGGCGGCATAGTCGACTCCGCGGCCGGGCCGATTCGACGGGCAGAGAAAGGTGTCGATCGTCGGATCGTTCGGGAGCAGGGGCCACGTGTCGTAGATGTCGCTCCGACCCAGAAACGGCAGCATCGGGATCGTCCACGTACACGCGGGCTTCGTGGGATTGCTCGGATCGTCGTTCGGGCTGGAATTGAGCCAGCCGGGCACCGCACCCTGCTTGTCATCGTGTCGCATCAGCGCGAACGCCAGTTGGTACTGGTTGTTGGTGCACTTCGTCACCTGACCACGGGCAATCGCACGCGAAAGTGCCGGCACGGCCAGCGTCACGACCAGCCCGATCACCGCAAGCACCACGAGCAGCTCGACGAGCGTCAGCCCCCGCAGGATATCCTCCCCGGATGACGTGCCGCCTACTGGGCCGACCGCCCCTCTCGACCGGATCGCTCGCGGCATATCAGCCCTCCTCACTGAATGAAAGCATGGCGAACCGTGATCTGCCTGACCTGCCTGCTCGCCGGCTCGTAGCATCGAAGTCGCACCTCAACCCCTCGCAGCGGCACGGGATACGGGGGCGACGTCTCCACGTTCGTGCCGATTTCAGGCCAGCCGTCGCCATTGGTGTCGAGGCCATTCACACCCTCGTCCACCACGCCGTCCCCGTCGTCGTCGACCCCGTTGAACTCGTAGTGGCGGCTCCACGTGTCGTACGTCGCGGCGGGCAACACGCTTCGCCGGGGTATGTCGCTGACCGCGACACCACCGCCCTGAAGGGCTGATTGGCCCGCCGGTGGAAAGTCGTCTCGCAGCCCCACCGGGGCCCCACCACCCCACCCGAGATCCACGTACGCGCCGGTTCCGATTCCTTGTGCTTCTTCGGCCGGCGGCACGTACCCGATCTCACCCGGATACCGCACCACCTCCGCATCGGGGCTGGCGATTCGGGCCCCCGGATCGAAGACCCGCACGTCGAAGCCGATGACATTGGTCAGGACGACGTCCTGCCACGCCCGCCTCGTCTCGGCCAGAGCCGCTTCGGGAACGGCGAGTCGCGTGGTCGCCTCCACGGGAAAGGCGAAGGGAAACGCCTGCTGCGGCACACTTCGCACCCCGCCCCCGTCCGTCGCATACGAGAAGCCTCCCCGCATGAACCGGTGCTCTCGCTTCGTCAGGTCACCCAAGGAGTTTGGGACCAGCGCCTGGCCCTGGCCGTCGATCGTCGCCCGCCGCAGCGACAGGTCGCAGGTGGCTCGATCCGTCGTCAGCGGGATCGCGTTGTCGACCAGATCGGAGCGGCCCAGGTAGTTCACCACGAGCAACTGCCGCCGATGCAGGTCGTAGAGCGTCGTTCCCTCCAAGGGCTGGCTGACCGCCGGGCGGCAAAACCAGGCAACCTCCGCATAGGGTGACTCGATCGTCGCTCCGGCAAAGCGGCCCACGAATGCCCCCACCAGCGACTGCGTCGTGAACAACAGCATGTCATCGGTGTCCGCCGTCAGGTTGCCGGTCGGCTGTGCCTGGGCATCGATCGCGTGGGTCGTGTCCCGAACCGGGCCTTCGACGAGTTCGAAGTATCCGGCGTTCATGTCGGGCGAGAGCCGCGGCCTGAGCGGGCAGGTGACGCCCGCCAGATCCTGTCGCAGTTGCCAGGCGGCGCTCCGCATCAAGGCACTGAGGTTCATGGTCGCCTGGCTCTGCTTGACGGCCCGCCCGAACAGACCGAACAAGGACGCAACGGCTCCCATGACGACCAGCGAAAGCGTCAATGCCACGAGCAATTCCACGAACGTCAGGCCGCCGGGGCGCCGACGAACCAGCGGTCGCTCGTGCCGCGGCAGGGCGTCGGCCATGGGATCACTCCAGGAATCGCAACACGCGAATCGTATCGCGCACGTTGAGATCCCGCCCCTCGGCGAACCCGACCGGCCGCGAACGATCGACGACGGCGAACAGCCGGTGGTACGAGGGGCTGCCCCCGGGCGAGGTGTCTCTCACCCGCAGCGTCACCCACACCGCGAACACGTGGGAGCGCACGGTGGCGACGTTCGCGATCCGGATCGCCGTCGTATATGCGGCCGCCGGGTTCAGGTCGTAGGGCCGATTCTTCTTCCAGGAGTTGCCCTTCACCCCGGCCGCGGCCGCGGTATCGAGGTAGATGGCGTCGCCCTGCATCAAGGTCAGCAGGTCACGGATGCTCTTGGCGGGCCCGCCTGCGGCAAACTCGTCGAGCGAAATCGTCGCGTCGGGCCCCAGCACCGCCCACCAGACGGCCTGCTCCTGCTGCGGGTCGGAGCAGTTGCGGTTGGGAAGGATGGTGTTCAGATTCACCCGCCCCGGCTCCCGCCAGCGAGACAGCTGATTGAACGGGATCCGCTGCATCCCGACGTCGGTCAGTGCGGCCGGATTGACGCTCACTTGTGACCCGACGAATCGGGAGGGCACGATCGTCGAATCGAGCAGTTTCGGCGTCGGCAGGAAGTAATAGGGGTTCGTGGTCCGCTTGTTCTTGGGAATGTCGTAGCCGGTCAGCATGCCGATCGCGTCTCCTTGCGGCACAAGCAGCAACTCGGCGTGGCTGATGAACGCCCGGTTCGGCCACGGCAACCAGTTGGTCTGCTCGGAGTCCAGCTTGCTGATGACCGGAGGCTGCATGATCTTCGAGAACGGTCGGTCGCGCCAGAAGGGCGGGTCCCTGAAGAAGGACCGCCAGTTGTTGGGGTCGTTGCCCGAGCGATTGACCAGTTTGATGCCCAACTGGTCGACCTTCACATAGGGGTTGTTCGTCGCGTGCCAGGCACTGGACGGATCGGCGAGCCGTTCGAGAAACACCATCGTGTCGGAGCCGGGCTGATCATTGCCGGCACCGGACCAATGCTGAGCCCGAAACACTCCGCCCTTCGTGATGCCGAATTCCGACAGTCCCGCGTCCACCTTGATCCCCTGCTTGGAGACACCCTTGGGCTTCACCACGAGGTACGAATTGGCGGGTAGCTCCGCCTTGTCGACTCCGGTGTAGGTGACGCAGTTCGCCGGAAACGCCGGATGGGCGTCGTTTTGCTGCGGCGGATCGAACCGGACGAACTTGCTGTCTTCATCGAACCGCAAGCGCCAGATCGGGTCGCTGCCGTTCTTCTTCGCCAGGTCCAGCAGGTTCGGGTTGGTGCGGGATGCGAGCGCTGGATCGAGAACATCCGCCGGCGTTGTGACGTTGTTCTTCTGGATCATCACGGCATCCCACGGCCGATGGAGCGACACGTACAGCTCCCCGGCGGTCGGGTCGTTGTCGCTCCGCCACGCCAGGGTCTGCGCGATCACCACCTCGGGCCGCTCGGCGCCCCAGACGATGTTCGAGTCGCTCCACCCGGCCGTGCCCGGCCCCCAGCCATCGGCTGGGTTCGTGTCGAACTGGAACCGGGTGAACCGCGAATCGGGATCCCGGTAATCGACCACGTTCGCCACCCATTGGGCGGTCGCGTTACTCGCAGGCTGACCGTGCGCCACCAGGAGGACGTACAAGTGCTTGCAGAAATCCTGCTTGGCAGCCGCCGCGTCGGCGCCCTCGGGAAATGGTCGGTTGATGTCGAATCGCAAGCCGGCCAGGACGTCGGGCGACATGACGGCGGCGGGGTCGCAGGCAAGGCTGGCGATGTAACTGATGATTTCGCCGGCGACCGGGCCGGTCAGGCCCGGCGTGTCCCAACTATCCGTCGTGACGAGCATTCGCGACCGCTGGCTCGTGTCGTCGAGAACGACCGCCAGCCGCTGGGGAAGCGTGCTGGCGTCCGCGTCGAACTGGCGGAGGATGGCCTCCAGGTCGGCGATCGTGAACGGATTGTCGGTCTGGGTGCCGGCTGTGCGGAGTTCGAGCGGCCGCGGCGCGTCACTGTCGAGCCGCATCTCATACGGGTCGTCGGAATAGCCGGCAAACGCCCAGTCGGGACAGTAGTACACCATCTTGGGAACAGCGGAGCCCGAGTTGCCACTCGTGGTGGTTTCCATCTGCACCTTGATCATGGACTTGAGGTCGACCAGCGGGTTGTTGCCGTACAGCAGTTCGCTCTGCCGACTCAGTGAATCGTTCCCGCTGACCCCCGCCACGGCAGGCGATCCGTATCGCCCATCGACCGTGCCGACGAGGGCGACCGGCCGCCGCTGCTCGGCTGTCGGCGCCAGGGCCTTCAGGCCACTGCCCGTGGTCGCGCCCAGAATCCGGCGCCAGCGATCAGAGGCCGCCGGCGGGTCGGTCTGGGTTCGGTTCGCCGCCACGGGATCGACGAACACCAGCGAAGCATCGACGTCGGCCGGCCCATAGCCGCTGCCGGTCGGCACTGCCGGAGCCTTCGTCCACCAGCCGTCGGCGGCCGGAAAATCGACCGATGTACGGCTGCCATGGGCATTGACGTTGACGCGACCATCCAGGTCGAGCACGAGGTAGGAGACGTCGAACTCGAGCCTGCCCCCGCCTGTCGCCGGCAGGCTGTCGAAGATGTTTTCCAGCCAGACTCCGTCGTTCACCCCATCGTTGTCATTGTCGACGGCGGCCGTGTCACCAGCCGAAGCGAATGCCGGATGGGGAACAGACGCCACCCTCCCGTTCTCCAGAGCCACCCTGGTAAGCCACGGGTTCGCGTCGTCATACGCGTCGTAGGCCTCGGCGACGAAGGCCGGCTGGTTGATCATCACGGAGCAGGGAGTGCCGGGGAGGCCGGTGTCCGACTCCGTCGGCACCCGGGCCATCCAGCACGTGAATGGGCCCGTGCCGCTGGCCCGCATGATTCGTTGACTGGTGAGCGCATCACCGGAATCCACGTCCGGCGTGAACGTGATCACCCGGCCACAAAGATCTGCGGCCCGCACCGGCGTGGGCGAGCCGCCCCCCGCCGCACCGGTGA
>JBJTPO010000644.1:0-7518 GCA_046075145.1 Planctomycetota bacterium | reverse complement strand
GCTGCACGCGCTTGCGAAGCTCTCGAAAGTCCCTGAGCCGCTCGTCGCGCGGTGAGGACATGGCATCTCCCCTCGTTCACGGGCGGAGTGCGTGTGCTGTGCCCGAAAGTCCATGCGACGACACAGCACGAAAAGAAGTCGCAGCTGAATCCTAGTTCATAGCCGCGACCCTCACCGAATTCGTCGCCGTCCGGGCCATTTCCCCCCGGGCAGCGTTTCCGTCTTCCCGGTCGGCCAGTCTGGATGCCGGAAGAGTTTTCGTTCTCCCGGCCCGCTGCGGTGACGACCGGTGTTCCCCAGTCCGTGTCCGCGGAGACCACTGGCATCACGGCGGCTGCAGACGCGGCGGATGACGAACTGTTCGTCCAGGTGCGCGCAGTCATCAGCCTCCGGGATGAATTTCCGTTCCTGCAGGGTGAGGTTCAGGTGCTCGCCGGCAGCGAGGGAGCCTACGCCGCCCGGCGACGTCCGCAAAAGTCAGGGACGAACCCTCTCCCTGAGGGCGGGCCGCCTCTACTCGGGACTGTCGCTGGCCTCGCTGCACCACCCCGCAGTGGCCGATCTCATGATGGTGGAAGACCGCTTCAAGCCGCAGCCGCGGCCTCAGCCAGACGAGCCTGCCAACGAAAACGTGCGACGACTTCCGGCGGAGGAGGTTCTAGAACTCGAACGGCAGAAGGCCGAACAGCGGCGCAAGAAGGGGTGATGCCTCGTCACCAAAACTTCCACCACGGTCTTTTTCCGAGTGGTTCGCCACCCCACACCGCCACCGAGGCCGCAATCCTTGGTCGCGAAGCATGGACCATCTGGCTCACGCTTCTTCCCCTCGTGCGGCTATTCGGACCGATCGTGTCGAGTATGGCCAAAAGTATGGCCAAGGCGTGTTGGCTCTTTGGCCGTTCTCACGAAAAACCCTGAAAAACAAATACCCCCGGCAGGGATCGAACCTGCGACCTACGGTTTAGGAAACCGTTGCTCTATCCACTGAGCTACGGGGGCGGGTGCGTTTTCCCGCTCGATTGTAGCGGCCCCTGGCGCCGCCGCGACGGGCGGTATCATGGCTCACGGTCGCCGGCAGACCGACTCGCGGGCCAACCGCGAGCGTCACCCGCACCCCCCAATCATGCCCAGTGGAGGCTCGGACAGTGGCACGCGCAGCGCTCGCGCTCGAGGATGGAACGGTCTACGTCGGCGACTCGTTCGGCGCGCGGGGCACGGTCTCGGGCGAGGTCTGCTTCAACACCTCGATGACCGGCTACCAGGAGATCCTCACCGACCCCTCCTACCGCGGCCAGATTCTCACGATGACCGCGCCGCAGATCGGCAACTACGGCGTCAATCCCGCCGACGTCGAGAGCGGCAAGCTCCAGATGGCGGGCTTCGTCGTCCGCGAGGCGAGCCGGGTCGCCAGCAACTTCACGGCCACCGGCACGCTCGGCGACTACCTCGCCCAGGCCGGCGTGGTGGGTCTGGCCGGGATCGACACGCGGGCCCTCGTCCGTCGGCTGCGGATCCGCGGCGCAATGACCGGAGTGCTCTCGAGCGAGGTGCTCGATCCCCTGCGGCTCGTGGAGCTGGCCCGGCAGGCGCCGCCGCTGGTAGGCCGTGACTTGGTCGGCGAGGTGATGCCGAAAGACGCCACGCTCTGGTCCGAGCCGCTCGACGAGTGGGCCACGCCGCTGGTGCAGCCGAAGGAGGGGGGCGAGATGCCCGCGCGGGCCACGGCCCGACCGACACGGAAGGTGGTCGCCCTCGATTACGGCATGAAGTGGAACATTGCCCGGCATCTCGCGAGCTTGGGCTGCGATGTGACCGTCTTGCCCGGCCGGGCCACCGCCGCCGAGGTGCTGGCCCACAAGCCGGATGGCGTCTTCCTCTCCAACGGCCCGGGCGATCCCGAGGTGCTCGGCTACTGCGTCGAGACGGTCCGCGGGCTCGTGGGGAAGGTGCCGATGTTCGGGATCTGCCTCGGCCACCAGCTCCTGGCCCTGGCCTGCGGTGCCAAGACCTTCAAGCTCAAGTTCGGCCACCGCGGGGCCAATCAGCCCGTGATGGACCTCTCCACGGGCAAGGTGGAGATCACGTCACAGAACCACGGGTTCGCCGTGGACGAGGCCACGCTGCCGGCCGAACTCGAGGTGACCCACCGCAACTTGAACGACGGCACGATCGAGGGACTGCGACACCGCACGGCCCCGGCCGCGAGCGTGCAGTACCACCCTGAGGCGGCCGCCGGCCCGCATGACTCGGCCTACCTGTTCGGCCGGTTCCGCAGCATGATGGCCTGAAGTCGGCCCGCCCAACCGGCCGGCGGCCTCTCCCGAACCCTTTGGCACGTCTGGCTTTCCGTTCAGAGCACGGCGCGAGCGGGTCTTGAATTTCGAGGTTTTTTTGACAACGGCCCGTCGCATGCCAGAGTTAGGTGGACTCGTGGCGAATGCCCCGATTTCACCACCGATCCGCTCCGGTGGTCCCTTCCGCCCTCTCCCGGAGACCGACAGCATGTCGCGGCTTTCCGTCCTTTCGTTCTGCGGCGTTGCCGCCATCCTGTTGTCTGCCGGGTCGGCCGATGCCGGCCTGCGTCACCGCCATGCTGCCGAGCCGAGCTGCGGCTGCGAACCGAGCTGTGTCGAACCGGGCTGCTCCGCCTTCGAGCCCACGTGCGGGGCCTTCGAGCCTTCCTGCGGCGCCGCTCCTTGCTGCCCGACGCAGCCCTGCATCAAGTACCACCACAAGCATGCCCACCGCCACAAGAAGGCCGCCGGCTGCTGCCCTGAGCCGACCTACGAGACGGTCCTGACGCCGACGAGCCCCGAGACCTGCGCCACCGTGGCCGTGCCGGTCTGCCTGCCGGCCTGCTGCCAGGGCTGCCCCTGCGAGAGCTCGCGATGCACGATCCTCGGCTGCGGCCAGGTGCGTTACGACTACGCCTGTGGCTGCTCGGTGATCGTCCGCTTCCAGAAGAGCGGTGACATCCTCGTGATCTACGAGGGTTTCTGATTTCAGCGCTCGCCGGGCCATCCCTGGCCCCGGCGAGCTTGGCGGCCCTTCGGCCGCCGGCCGCACCTCCGGGCGGCCGTGTTCGTACGCGAAGCGGCGGGCGGCGTTCGTGCAGACGAATCCGCCCGCCATTTTCGCGCGCCGACCTGCCATCAGCGCTGCTTCCGGCGCATTCATTGGCTGCGAGGGGTGGCCCATGCCAATCGAGCGGCGTTGATGGCCGAGCGCAGCCAGGATGGCGAAGCGAGGCCAGCATCGAGCGACCGGAGGGCAGGATGCCCGCAGGGAGCGTCCGGCGAGATGGCACGGGCAACCCCGAGCCTCACAGGAGGTTGCCACAGTGGGGCCATCACGGGAGAAGGTCCCCCGCGGGCGACCCCGAGCCTGCTCAGCCGCGGCGGCGGAGGCGGGTGAACAGGCTGCGATAATCGCTCGGCCGGACGCTGAAGACCGTCGGCTGCGCGGCGGTCTCCGGCGTGGTGAGATCCTCCTCGATCACCACCATGTCGGAGTCGTCGATCACCTCGACGTCGCCGCCACGCATGTCTTCCGCATCGCGCGGGCCGAGGGGTTTCGAAACGCCAGCCACCGCCTGGAGGTGGGTCGGCGGTAGCGGGGCGGGCTCCGCCGGCGGGGCGGCGTCGCGGGCGATGCTCGCGAGCACGCGGCCGATCGCCTGACCTTCGCGACTGGTCACGTGCCGACGGTCGCTGAAGTCATCGCGGCCCGAGGCCTGCGACCGGTCCGCATCATGGGCACCCCGCTGGAAGAAAGCCTCGAACGGATCGGCGGCGTCTCCGAACACGAGTTCCACGTCGGGGCCGCCCCAGGGGTCACCCGATGCCACCGTGGCCTCGTGACTGCCGGCGGGCTGCCCCTCGTCGAAGCGCCCCACCTCGACGACGCCCTCATCCCCGCCGAACTCGATCACGCCCAGCCCGTCGCCGGCGAGATCCTCGACCACCGCCCCGCCGCCCACGTGCAGGGGCAGGTCGGCGACCGGCTCGAGGCCGGCGGGAGCCGGCAGCCGCTGGATCTCCCGCCAGGCGGCGGCGATGTCGGCGGGGGTCACCCGCCGCCTGCTCTCCGCCACCAGCACGAGCGCCTGGTCGCAGACCTGGTTGATCAGCCGCGGCACACCCTCGGTGACTCTGAAAACCGCGTCATCGCAGCCGTCGGCGAACAGCCGGCACCACTCCAGCCCCGCCGCGGCCGTCTGCGTCCGCAGATAGTCGAGCGTCTCGGCGTGGTCGAGGGGCTCGAGATAGCCGCGCACGGCCACCCGTTGGGTGAGGCTCTCCATCCGGGGCGTGCCGAGCAGCTCGTCGAGCCGCTGCGTGCCCGCCAGCACGATGTGCACCGCCGGCAGCGGCGTGGGAATGTTGGTCAGGACCCGCAGTTCCTCGATCAGTCGCGTGGGCAGCGTGTGGGCCTCGTCGACCAGGATCACCAGCCCGGAGCCTGCCGCGGCCAGGCCTCGGATTCGCTCCACGATCGCGATCCGCAGATCGGGCTCGTCGATCCCGCGATAGGGCTCGCCGATCGCCGCCAGCACGGATTGCCAGAGCGCCCGCCGCGTGCAGATGCTCGCACCGGTGAGCAGCGCTACGTCGAAGTCGTCGCGCACCTGCTCGGCCAGCTTCAGAAGCAGCAGTGACTTGCCGGTTCCCGCGGCGCCCACCACGAGCCCGATCCCCTCGGCCCGCCGGATGCACCGCTCCAGGCCCCGGAGCGCCGTGTCGGTCACCCGGGCCGCGTGATAGAACTGCGTTCGCGGGGAGGCCATGAACGGGCGGCTCGACGGGTGCCTGCTGGGGACGTGCATCACGGGGGGTCGCCGGGGAGAGCAGCGGCCACGCCAGCGGGGCCGAACAGGATTGGTTTCGACCAACGGCCATCGCTTCCTGTACCGCCCGGGCGCGTCGTAGACTTTGCCGGTCCGGAAAAAGGCACGCCGACGAACGGTCGCGCCGGTTGCGCCGGCGACGGGTGGAGCCCCCAGGAACATGCAGCACGCGACCGGACGACTCCTGTTCCACGTGAAAGTCTGCGGCGTCACGTCGGCTGCCGACGCCCGCCTGGCCGCCAACGCGGGCGTTGACGCGGTCGGCTTCAACTTCGTGCCCGGCTCGCCCCGCGCGGTCTCGCCGCTCGTGGCCCGGCAGGCTGCGGCCGCCCTGCCCGCCGGCGTGCTCGCGGTGGGGGTGTTCGCCGGGATGCCTGCAGCCGAGATGCTGGCGATCGCTGAGGCCGCCGGGCTCGGTGCGATCCAGCTCCACGGTCACCTCGACGAGACGGCGGGCGCGTGCGATCCGCCGATCCGCTGCCACGAGCTCGCTGGCCTGCCCGTGATCCGCGCCGTGCGGTTGGAGGCCGGGAGCCTGGCGCCGGCCCGGCGCTGGCTCGCGGCGGCGGCTGCCGCCGGCGGAGTGCCCGCGATGCTGATCGTGGATGCAGGCGTGACAGCAGGCACGGCCCCCGGCCAGCTCGGCGGCACGGGCCATGTGGTGGACTGGCAGGCACTCGCCCGCGAGGAGCCCTTGGGCCTGCCGTTCGCCCTGGCCGGGGGCCTCACGCCGGGCAACGTCGCGGCGGCGGTGCATGCGTCCCGCTGCCAGGCTGTAGACACCGCCAGCGGCGTGGAGGCGGCGCCGGGCCGTAAGGATCCCGGCCTCGTAAGGGCCTTCGTGGCCGCAGCCCGCGACGCACTGGGCCTGGGCGGCTGACCCTGTGCGATCGGATCGACCCCGCTAAGATACGGACGGTTTGACCCCTGTGCGGTTCGCCCCGCCAGCCCCCCGTTCATGGCCGTTTTCGGTTTCCGTCTTTCCCAAGGAGGATCTCCGTGTCGCACGTCGAAACCCGCCTTCCCTACAAGGTCGCCAACCTCGCGCTCGCCGAGTGGGGCCGCAAGGAAATCCAGCTCGCCGAAAACGAGATGCCCGGCCTGATGGCCCTGCGGGAGAAGTACGGCCGCACCAAGCCGCTCGCGGGCGCCCGGATCGCCGGCTGCCTCCACATGACGATCCAGACCGCCGTGCTGATCGAGACCCTCAAGGAACTCGGAGCCGAGGTCACCTGGAGCAGTTGCAACATCTTCTCGACCCAGGATCACGCCGCGGCGGCGATCGCCAAGGCCGGCATCCCGGTCTACGCCTGGAAGGGCATGACCAACGAAGAGTTCGATTGGTGCATCGAGCAGACGCTGTTCTTCCCGGATGGGGAGCCGCTCAACATGATCCTCGACGACGGCGGTGACCTGACCGCCATGGTGCACCAGAAGTATCCGGAATTGCTCGGCGGCATCCGCGGCCGCTTCGAGGAGACCACCACCGGCGTCCACCGCCTCTATCAGATGCACGAGGCCGGGGAACTCCGGCTCCCGGCGATCAACGTCAACGACTCCTGCACCAAGAGCAAGTTCGACAACCTCTACGGCTGCCGGGAGAGCCTGGCCGACGGCATCAAGCGGGCCACCGACGTGATGGTCGCCGGCAAGGTGGTCGTGGTGGCCGGCTACGGCGACGTCGGCAAAGGCTGCGCCCATGCCATGAAGTCGCTGGGGGCACGCGTGATCGTGACCGAGATCGATCCGATCAACGCCCTCCAGGCGGTGATGGAGGGCTTCGAGGTCACCACCATGGAGGAGGCCGCTCCGCGGGGCCAGATCTTCGTCACGGCGACCGGCTGCCGCGACGTGATTCGGGGCGATCATCTCGCGGCCATGCCCAACGACGCGATCGTCTGCAACATCGGCCATTTCGACCTCGAGATCGACGTCGCCTGGCTCGAGAACACCAAGGGCATCAAGAAGGTTGAGATCAAGCCGCAGGTGGATCGCTACACCCTCCCCTCGGGCAACTCGGTGCTCGTGCTTGCCGAGGGGCGGCTCGTGAACCTCGGCTGCGCCACCGGCCACCCGTCGTTCGTGATGAGCACGAGCTTCACCAATCAGGTGCTGGCCCAACTCGCCCTCTGGACGGAGACCGACAAGTACGACGTGGGCGTCCATCTGCTGCCCAAGAAACTCGACGAGGAGGTGGCCCGGCTGCACCTCGACAAACTGGGCGTGAAGCTGACGAAGCTCACTCGCGAGCAGGCCGAGTACATCCACGTGCCCGTCGAGGGGCCGTACAAGCCGAGCTATTACCGCTATTGATTCGTGGCCCTCAGGCCACGAATCAATGCTGAGGCCGCAGGGGCATCCATGCCCCCTGCGGCCTCTTGGCTTGGCGGAGGGCAAGCCAAGGTTGCCCTCGCCAAGCCGGCCGGCCTCCCGCCGGCCGTGCGTCGCTGGCTTTCGACCGCGACATCAGGGCACGATGCGCGGGCTTCGCCCGCTGCGTGCCACAGGGGTCTGCGCGGCCGCTCGCGGTGTCGCTGCATGAATCCGTTGGCCCGCGAGGGGTCGCCCGTGCCAATCGAGCGGCGTAGGAAACCGAACGCAGAAAGGATTGCGACGTGAGGTTTCCTCCGAGCGACCGGAGGCCAGGGATGGCCGAAGGGAGCGTCCGGCGA
>JBJTPO010000643.1:0-6468 GCA_046075145.1 Planctomycetota bacterium | reverse complement strand
GCCGAAGCCCGTCTTCGGCTGCTGCTTGTAGCGCGCGAGCTGGTCTGCCTCGCGCTTCTCCTCCTGCAGCCGTGCGATGCGGGCGCGGAGCATCTTGATCGCCGTCGCGCGGTTCTTGTGCTGGCTCCGCTCGCTCTGGCACTGCACCACGATGCCCGTGGGAAAGTGTGTCAGGCGGATGGCGCTCGAGGTCTTGTTGACGTGCTGGCCGCCGGCGCCGCTGGCCCGGAACACGTCCTCGCGGATGTCCTCGTCGCGGAGTTCCACCTCGGTATCGTCGTCGGCGATCTCCGGGGAGACGTCGACGGCGGCGAAGCTCGTCTGCCGCTTGCCCTCAGAGTTGAACGGGCTGATGCGGACGAGCCGGTGGATGCCCGTCTCCCCCTTCAGGTAGCCGTAGGCCCAGGGGCCGCGGATGGCGACGGTGGCGCTCTGGATGCCGGCAACCTCGTCGTCCTGCCGGTCGAGCAGCTCGACCGAGCAGTCATGCTTGTTGGCCCAGGCCGAATACATCCGCAGCAGCATCTCCGCCCA
Organism: Planctomycetota bacterium; assembly: GCA_046075145.1. Classification (GTDB taxonomy): domain Bacteria; phylum Planctomycetota; class Planctomycetia; order Pirellulales; family UBA1268; genus QWPN01. Next base: position 5,934 of record JBJTPO010000643.1, on the reverse strand, counting down.
ATCGTTCGCGTCGGTGCCACCGTCGCGGGCGTGAATCGAGACCAGCGCGTCGCTCGAGTCGTGCGGGCCGGAGAGGAGTGAAGCCAGCTCGAGGGCATCGACCAGCTTCTCGAGCCGGGACGTTTCAGCCGCCAACTCCCCTTCGAGCGACTCGTCCTCCCGCGTCAGCTCGGCCAGGGCCTCGAGGTCGTTGCCGACGGCCAACGCCTCGTCGAGTGGCTTGAGGATCGAGTTGACCCCCTTGAGCTGGGCGACCGTGGCCTGCGCCTTTCCGGAGTTGCTCCAGAAATCGGCGCCCGCCATCGCCTCCTCGAGACGCGTGGCGGATCGCTTGCGCCCTTCCCAGTCAAAGAGAGTCCCGCAGCTGGAGCAGGCGGGCCCGGATGGCATCGGAACGGTGGAAGAGCGTGGTATCCATGAAGAGAGTCTACGCGGCCCGCTCCAGGATGTGAAGCGCGATCAGCGCGAGGCGGGCTTGGTCGCGGTTTCGCTGGCGGCAGCCGCGAGCGGGGCGAACAGCGAACCTTCGGCTGGCACCGGACCGTCGTCGTCGAGGATCGTGGCCCAGGCCAGCCGGGTCGCGGGGGAGAGCCTCGCGTTCACCGCAGCCCCCAGGCTGACGTGAAACCGCTCGTCGGCTTCGCGCAGGCGGTCGCCGATCACGGCCACACGAATGGTGCGGGTGGTCTGGCCAGCCGCGAACGCGACCCGGCCCGCGGCTCGCACGTAGTCGCGTCCGGCCACTGCCGAGCCGTTGCCCGTCGCCCAGCCGACACTCGTCGGGCGGGTCGATGCCTGGGAGAGCGTGATCGTAAAGGTGATCCAGCGGCGGGAGGTGTGCCCCTCGACCACCGAGCCACCTGAGACCGAGAACAGGGGCGGAACGAAGGGGAGCGGGGGTGGCGGAGGTGGGGAGGTCCAGAGCGATCCGTCGGCGGCGGCCACCACGGCCCGGTAGAGATGGGCGTCGGCCAACGGCTGATCCATGCGGTGAAGCTTGGCGAAGTCGCCCCACGGCGCGGCCCCCGGTGACCCGGTGAACTGGAAGTCGACGTACAGGTCGAGGCCGGCCGCATCGACCGCCCTCAGGTACTCGCGGGAGATGTCTCCCATGCGCGGGTCGTTGGTCGCCGCGTAGAACGCTCCCTGGTAGGCGGCGTTCCGGCCGTCAAGATGAGGCCCACCCTCGTAGGCAACCAGGCCGATGGGGCGGCCGAGTCGTGCCGACCAGTCGCGGGTCAATCGGTCGTGGGCGGCCACCCACTCCACGGAGGTGGCGATGTTGGCCCGAGTGTCGGCGAGGATGCGGTCCACCGTGGTCGTCGCCGAGTAGGAATCCCGCTGGGCATCGGTAGGGGTGATGTAGGGGGCGATGGCGATCGCGTCGAAGGAGCCCGCCATGTTCTCGGCGATCCGGTTGGTCACCCAGTCGACCGCGGCCCAGCCGGCGGCGATCCGCACCAGCCGTGACTCCTGCCCCGCGAACACCGCCGACCAGATGTCGAGGTCGCGCTTGGCCTCCCGGCCGGCCAGCTGCCAGTGGTCCAGGCCGGCGTTCTCCGGCAGGGCCAGCTGCCCGGCCACCCACTGCGAGGCCTCGAATCCCCAGCCGAAGTTCCAGACCTCGTTGGCCCACTCCACGTAGGCCTTGCGGCCGGGTTCGAGGTGGTCGCGGACGTAGGTTGCGAAGTTTGCGACGAAGCCGTCGTCGGCCATGTGGGGCATGTTGAACCAGGGGTCGGCGTCGAGATCGTTGGCCAGTTGCACCATGTATTCGAGCGACAGGCCGTTGACGAGCGGTTCGCTCGGGCTGCCCCCTTGGCCTGAGCTCTGACGGGCGGCAGTCGCCGTCCGGCGGTCGGACCAGGTCGCGATGGCGGAGCCGTTGGTCTCCTGCATGCCCATGAAGCGGATCACGTCGAACGGCGCGAGCCGCTCGAGGAACAGGGGATGAAAGGGCGAGAAGGGCGATCCCGGCTGCCACCGCTCGCCGGCGAACCGCCGCCCCTGCCAATCGGGCATCCAGACGTGGATGTCACGCACCGGGTCGGCCGGGGCCGTCGCATCGATGCGCATCGCAATGCCGGCAGCGGTGGGCGTCACCGTCAGGTCGGCCCAGTTCACTCCGGCCTCCGTACGGCCGGAGGACGCGACCCGGGCGTCGAAGCCGAACGTGACCGTGCCCGTACCTGACCACTCGGCCCGGTAGGTGCCGGAGGGATAAGCGCCGCCGATGTCACGAAACATCAGCGTGCCGGCCGCATGACGCAGCGTCCTGCCTGCCTCGGTCCATGTCGCCAGCGACGCCACGTTGCCCGCCGCGTCCAAGTCGAGCGGCCGCGAGTCGCCCACGTCCCATAGCAGGCCGCCGGTGTCGAGATCGACGGCATGGGCGATCCAGGGCCGTGAGGCCTGGAAGGCATCGGCGAAGGTCCAGGCCGGCGACCAATCGACCACGTTCTCCAGATTCATCCCCACCGCCATCCGGCCGTCGGCGGCAAGCAGTCGCCGGGCTTCGCAGGGCTCAAGCCCCAGCCCGCGGAAACGCCGGCCCCGGCCCGATCGTGGCCCACGACGCATGATGCCCTCGCGATCGCCACCCCCGGCCCCTCGTGAGGCGACGCTCCAAGTATATGCCTCAGGCAAGCGGCAGGCCGTCACGCCCGGGCCACGCGGTTGCCCAGCAGCCGCCGGACGATCCTTCGCGCTTCGAGCACGCCGATCGCGGCCAGCACCCGCGATACCGCCAGCCCCGAGGCCGCGACCAGTTCATCGAGATCGACGCTCGCCGTCCCGCCGCCCGCGTCAGCCAGCTGCTCGTCGAGGGCGGCCAGCACCTGCCGTTCCATCTCGTCGAGCCGCAGTTCCGCCGGGCTTTGTACCTCACGACCGTCGGCCGCCACGGCCTTCTCGAACAGCGGCCCGAACTCCTCGAGGACGTCGTCGACGCTCTCGACGAGCTTGGCCCCGTCGCGGATCAGCCGGTGGCAGCCGCGGGAGGTGCGGCTGTCGATTGGACCCGGCACGGCGAACACTTCCCGGCCCTGCTCGCCCGCCAGGCGGGCCGTGATCAGCGCCCCCGAGCGGTCGGCCGCCTCCACCACGACCGTGCCGAGCGTGAGCCCGGAGACGATCCGGTTGCGGCTGGGGAAGGCGCCCGCATGCGGCGCCGCGAGGGGCGGGGCCTCGCTGATCACGGCTCCCTGCCGGACGACCTCCGCGGCGAGGTCGGCATGCTCGGGCGGATAGATCTCGAGCACGCCCGACCCGAGGACGGCGAGCGTGCGGCCGCCGGCGTCGAGGGCGCCGCGGTGGGCGGCATGGTCGATCCCGCGGGCCAGCCCGCTGACGATCGTGTAACCGGCGCGGGCCAGGCCGCCGGCCAGCTGGTGGGCCACCCGTCGTCCATAGGCCGTCGCATGCCGTGCGCCCACGATCGCCACGGCGAGCGCGTCGCAGGGCTCGATCCCGCCGCGGACGAAGAGCACCCCGGGAGGGTCGGGAATCTGGCCGAGCAGCCGCGGATAGCCGACTCCGCCCTCGACGAGGACCTCGACGCCCCGGCGGCGGCAAAGATCGAGCGTCTCTTCGGCGACCCGGGACGTGGCGAACTCCGGGATGAGCTGTGCGAGCTTGGGGCCGACCTTGTGAACGCCGGCGAGTTCGGCCGCGCTGGCCGCGAATACCGCCTGCGGCGAACCGAATCGCTCCAGTAGCCGCTGCCGCAGAAACCCGCCCACGCCCGGCACACACGCGAGCCGGACCTGCGCGAGAAACGACTCATCAACCTCGACGGGATCAACGCTCCGTATGGCGGCCATTCATGCGGCTCCAAGGCGTGGGAGCCAGTAGTGTACGCCCGTTCCGTCCATGACGCAAGCGGGGGGCTCGTGCGTGCGTGCGAGAGGTTGCCCATCGCATTGCGTCGGACGCTCACGGGGCCTGTTCGGTGCGGGCTCGGGGTTGCCCGTGCCATCTCGCCGGACGCTCCCTCCGGGCCTCCAGCCCTCCGGTCGCTCGGAGGAAACCTCGCTTCGCAATCCTTGCTGCGCTCGGTTTCCAACGCCGCTCGATTGGCACGGGCAACCACTCGCAGTCCATTGCCGGAAGGAGCCGCGGGCCTCTGGTCCGCAGAATCCGTTTTCCACGCCAACCGGCATTCAGCGGGGCAGAGCCCCGCCTCTACGGCACGGATTCGTCTGAACAAACGCTGCGCGCCAAAACAGCGGACGAGCCCGGCCGCACGGAGGTGCGGCCGCCGGGCGGAGGCCCGGCGAGGCGGCGATGGCCAGGGATGGCATCGCCGCCGTAAAGCCAGTGCGGCCGGCGGCAGCGGCCGAAGGCCGGAGTGCCGCGAAGCCCGCCGGGCGTACAGTTAGCGTCAGCCGGCTGCTGCCGTCGCCAGGAGGGCGACACGGGCGTTCGAGGTGAACCTTGGCTTCACCTCCGAACGCCAGGGTCAAAACCGGCCATGGATGGCGGTTTTGACCCGCGCAGCCGGCGTCAGCCGGCTGCTGCCTTCAGCTCGGCCAGGTGCTGGGCCGTGTTCACCAGCCGATCCCAGTTCTTCTCGACGTATTCCGGCGGCCCGCCGATCTGGGCCACGACCTGGGCGACTTCCTCCGTGGGCACCATCTCGATGGCGTCCCAGGGGCAGACCTTGAGGTCGTAGGGATTCGACTTCTTGCCCGGGATATGAACGCAGACCTCGCAGCCCACGCACCGCTCGATGTCGATCTCGCACCAGCTCTGCAGGTTGTGAAACTGGTCATATTGCTGCACCTTGATGATGCAATCGACGGGGCAGACCTCGAGGCAGCTCTCGCAGCCGGTGCAGTTGTCGGCGTTGATGACCGCCAACTCCTTGGGCAGCTTTTTGCGGGGTCCGGCTTTGGCCATGGTGGGGTGATCGGCGGGAAGGGGGAAGTTTCTCCAGTCCCGCCATCCTAGCCGCATCGGCCGCACCGGCCAAACGCCCGTGACAGCCGGTTACCAGCGGCCCGGCGGTGGCTCAGGCGGCCTGCCGGAGACCGGACGGCGCCGCGTCGAAGGCATACCCGAAGCGCTCCACGTCGGCGGCGAAAGCCTCGGCCACCCGGGCGGCGAGAGTCGGCGGGTAGTAGTCGCGGTAATCGCCCCGGCTGCCGGCGTTCACCCGGGGCAACGTCGCCTCGATCCCGATTCGGCGGCAGATGAAGGAGAAATCCCCCGGCAGGGACTCGTAGCGGCCCACGAAGTCCACCAGCAGTTCTCCCTGGCGGTTACAGAGCAGCCCCGACTGAGAGAACCGCCCGCGCCGGATTTCATAGTCGACGTAGGCGGCGAAGTCGGGCAGCCGGCGGGCGACGTGGCCGCGACGGTGGCCCGGCTTGTCCCGCAGGTAGTGCCAGTAGGAGACGAGCAGATCCCAGGGGTTCCTCACGAAGGCAAACTTGAAGAGCCGCTCGAACACGTCCGGCGACAGCCAGGCGGCGAGCGTGGCGGCGGAGGCGTGGGTCCGGAACTTCGTGTAGGGCCAGGGGGCGAAGCGGTTGACGGGGATCCCGAAACGGGCGAACGCCCGATTGGCCCAGTAGTCGTCCACACAGACGGCATGAGCTCCGAGCGCCGTGTGGACGCTGCTGCCGCCCGTCTTGGGGACGTGGACGAAGGCGAACGAATGAGTGTGGGAGACAAGCACGGCCGGGCCTCGGGCGGGGCGGGAAGATGCCAGATTGCCAGCAGCGATGCGAGGGCGGTTTGGGGGGACTGGGATGCCCCTTCGCCGCGGTCGTCCTGCCCATGGAATGCGGCTGCCGGACTGGAAGAAGGGCGCGGGTTTACAGCCCGCGGAGCCAAGCACCTTTCGCGGACGGTCTCGGAGGGATGCAAGCCCGCCGCCACGTGGGGCCGCTCAGACCGTCTCGCCGCGGACGAGATCCTCGGGCGTCTGCC
>JBJTPO010000642.1:0-2579 GCA_046075145.1 Planctomycetota bacterium | reverse complement strand
CGAAGATCCCGACCGCGAGGGACTGCTCGAGACGCCCGCCCGCGTGGCCCGGATGTATGCCGAGCTCTTCAGCGGCCTGGGCCAGGATCCCCGCGTCCATCTACAGACGGCGTTTCAGGAAAAGTACGACGAGATCGTGCTCGTCCGCGACATCGCGTTCAACAGCGTCTGCGAGCACCACCTGCTGCCGTTCATCGGGCGGGCCCACATCGGCTACCTGCCCGACGGCCGCGTCTTGGGCCTGAGCAAGCTCGCACGGATCGTCGAGACCATCTCCCACCGGCCGCAGGTGCAGGAGCGGATGACCGAGCAGATCGCGACGCTCCTCGAGGATGACCTCGGGGCGAAGGGGGTGGCCGTCGTGATCGAGGCCACCCACACCTGCATGACCGTTCGCGGCGTCCGCAAGCCCGGCAGCACGTGCGTGACCTCGGCCATGAAGGGCTTGTTCCGGGCCAACGTCTCCAGCCGGGCCGAGGTGATGTCGCTCATCTACGGCCACCGGTCCGCCCCCTGACCGCCCCGTCCCGCAACCCGGTGCGGTGACCGCCCCGGCGGCGGGCCGCTTCGCCCCGCATGAAGCTCCTCCTCGACTTCCTCTGTCGCTTCGGCTGGGGCATGGCGGCGGGGCTCGTGCTCACGCCGGCGGCGATCGTGCCGGCGGGCTTCTTCCGGGTGAACCTGCTCGTGGTGCTCGGGCTGGCGACGGCGGCCGCGCTCGTGGCCCGCGGGGCCGCCGGAGCCAGCCTCGTCTGGATGCTGGCAGCCGCCGCCGCGGTGGTGGCCTGGCTCGGGAGCGTCGCCTGGCTCGGCGAGCGGCGGCAGGCGGGCTTGTGGCTCTGCGGAGCGGCGGCCCTGCTGCTGGCCGGCGCCACGGTCCTCGTCGCCGCAGTGCCCAGCCCGCCGGCGGCCGGCACGGCGGAGGCCGCGGCCGAGGATGGCGGCGGCGGCGACAGGCTGATGGGGGCGACGATGGCCGCCGCCGCGCTCCTCTCGGGGCTCGTCAGCGGGCTGGCCGTGCACGCGATGCTCCTCGGCCACTGGTACCTGAACGCGCCGGGGATGCGGGTCGACGCCCTCCGACGGATGATCGACCTCGCGCTCGTGGCCTGGGGGCTCGAGCTCGCCTGGAGCGGGGCGTCGCTTGCCGTCGGCGGCTGGCCCCGCGGGGGGGCGACCGCGACGGCACTGGTCTCGCTCCGCTGGCTGGCCGGGCTCGTCGGGCTGCCGATCCTGCTGGTCATGGCCCGCAAGACGCTCGACATCCCCAACACCCAGAGCGCCACGGGTATCCTGTATGTGGCTTGCCTGGCGGCGATCCTGGGTGAACTCACCGCCCAGCTGCTCCAGGCGACCGTCTGACGCCCCCTCGGTTCAGCCCGCCGCCGATGCGCATCACCTACGCCTGCCCCGCCTGCGACGCCACCATCACCCATGCCGGCGTGGAGTCGGCTCGCTCGATCGACTGCCCCCACTGCCACGCGGTGGTGGTCGTGCCGGCCGACGCGATCGGCTGGACGAACGCTGCGGGGGGCGGCGCCGAGCCGGGCACGGGGCTGCCGGTCCTCCGGCGCTGCCTCGTCTGCCCGGGCACGGAGCTCTTCGCCCGCAAGGATTTTCCCCAGCGGCTGGGCGTCGGCATCGTGGTGGCGGGGTTTGCGGCCAGTTGCGTCACCTGGGCCTGGCAGCTGCTGGTGCCGACCTTCGCGATCCTGTTCGGCACGGCGCTGATCGACGTCTGTCTCTACCTCCTGATGCCGGAGTGCCTCACCTGCTACCGCTGCGCGGCCCGCTACCGCGGCGCGGTCGGGCCCCATGGCGGCTTCGACCTGGAGACGCACGAGCGTCACCGCCAGCAACGGATCCGTCTCCGCGAGGCGGCCGCGGCCCGCACCGGGCCGAGCGCGTCGCCCACGTCCTGAGCGCCACGATCGCGGCCCGCCGGGCCCGGAGCCACGCATGGATCCCGAACAGGCTCGGCTCGAGGAGGACCTGCGGGGCATCGTCTCCGGCGAGGTGCTCTGCGACGACGTGGGCCGGTCGCTGTATGCCACCGATGGCAGCCTGTTCGAAGTGCGGCCGCTCGCCGTCGTCCGTCCGCGGTCCACCGAGGACGTGGCCGCCACGGTCCGCTGGGCGGCCGAGCGCGGCGTGAGCGTGCACCCGCGCGGCGGTGGCACGAGCCTGTGCGGCGGTCCGCTCGGGCCGGGGATCGTGATCGACTGTGCGCGGTTCATGCGCCGGATCGTGGCGGTGCGGGAGGGTTCGGTGCGGGTCCAGCCGGGCATGGTGGCGGCCCAGTTCGACACCTTCCTGGCCCGCCGCCGCCGGGCCTTCGGCCCCGACCCGGCCAACGCCGCGGTGAGCACGATCGGCGGCATGATCGGCCGCGACGCCTCGGGCAGCCGCTTCCTCCGGCACGGCTCGATCCGGCAGTGGGTTGAGTCGCTCGAGGTCGTGCTCGCCGACGGCACGGTGGCGGAGTTTGCGGCCACGGCCACGGCCGCGCCTCCGGCGGCCAGCGAGTCGGCCGCGGCGGGCATCGCGCCCACGGCCACACCGCGCCACCGCCCTCGCGG
>JBJTPO010000641.1:0-2733 GCA_046075145.1 Planctomycetota bacterium | reverse complement strand
CCGGTGAAGTCGCCGATGCCTCCCGTCTCGCGCACGAGATACCAGGTCTCGTCGTTGAGCGCCATCTGAACGAGGATGTAGCCGGGGTAGAGCTTGCGGGAGACGACCCGCTTCTTGCCCCCCTTGAAGTCCGTGACCTGCTCCTTGGGAACGATCACTTCGCCGAACTGATCGCCCATGCCCTGGAGCGAAATCCTTCGCAGGAGCGTCTCGCGAATGGAGTCATCGCGGTTGCTCTGCACTTTGAGGATGAACCACTGCATGTCGGCCTTCGGCTTGGCCGACCGCTCGGCAATCAGTTCCTCGACGGGCCGGGCGTTTTCGTCCCCCTCGAACGGATCCGCGAGTTCGACGGGGCCGTCGTCCTCGGAGTCGTCCGCGCCATGGACGGGCCCGGCGGCCGCCAGAGCCTCCACCTGCGGATTCAGCATCTCGTCTTCGGGTTCGGTTGGGTGTTCGTTCATGGTTGTGCGTCCGCCCGGGGGCGTCTCCGCCCCCCCTGGGGCTACAGGCCCGGGCCTCCCCCGGTGAACAGGGACCAAAGTTTGGCGGGATGGAGCAGGAAGCCCCAGAAGAGATCGAATGCGGCCAGCAGGAATGCCAGGGCGAAGATCAGGAAAATGACCACGGCGGAACTGCGGAACACCTCGGTCGGAGTCGGCCACGACACCTTCGCCATCTCGGCCTCGACCGCGATCAGGAACTCGGCGAACCGCGGGATGTTGACGATCCGAAAGCAGAGCCAGAGGCCCGCCGCCAGGAGCGCGCCGGGCACCGCAAACCGCATCACCCCCAGATCGGGTCCGGTCGACTCGCCCGAGACAAGGCCGGTGATCAGTTGCGACAAATGCCAGGCGCCAATGCCCACGATCAGGGCCAGCGCTCCGAAGGTCACCTGGCGCGTGACGCGGCCCTGGCTCCACTTGTAAAGGGAGAAGCTGAGCATCTCCCCCAGCAGGGATCCGGCCCGCGCCTGATTGTTCTGAGTTGCTGTCATCGATCTGCCACCGTGCCCGGACCGTTCACCTCGTCCCTCGACCGCCCTGCCTCCCGACCGACCGCGACGCGTCCGGGCGACGAGTCGCGAGCGACACCTGCAGGGGCGGCGGGGATCGAACTCGCAACCTCTGGTTTTGGAGACCAGCGCTCTGCCAGTTGAGCTACGCCCCTGTGGGCGGCGGCCCGGCATCTGCCGGACCGCCGCATCCCAATGCTACTCCACGTTCGAAGCACCTCCGCGGGCGGAAGCCCGTGCGACCGCCATCACTCCAGGATCTTGGTCACGACGCCCGAACCGACCGTCTTGCCGCCCTCTCGGATGGCGAACCGGACGCCGTCGTCCATGGCGATCGGCACCATCAGCTCGACCTCCATCTTGACGTTGTCGCCCGGAAGCACCATTTCGACGCCGCCGAGGAGCTTGGTGTTGCCGGTCACGTCGGTCGTGCGGAAGTAGAACTGCGGCCGGTACCCCGACACGAACGGCGTGTGGCGACCACCCTCCTCCTTCGACAGGATGTAGACCTCGCACTCGAACTTCTTGTGGGGCTTGATCGACCCCGGCTTGGCGAGCACCTGCCCGCGCTCGATGCCATCGCGAGCCACGCCGCGAAGCAGGCAGCCGACGTTGTCGCCGGCCTGTCCGCTGTCGAGCACCTTCTTGAACATCTCCACGCCGGTGACGGTCGTCTTCTCGGCCTTCTCCTTGAGGCCGATGATCTCGACTTCGTCGCCCACCTTGACCAGGCCCCGCTCGATTCGGCCGGTGGCCACGGTGCCGCGACCTTCGATCGAGAACACGTCCTCGATCGCCATCAGGAACGGCTTGTCGAGCTCGCGAACTGGCTCCGGGATGTAGGCATCGACCGCGTCGAGCAGGTCGGCGATGCACTTGTTGGCCGCCGGGTCGCTCGGGCTGTCGTAGGCCGGCTTGCCCGCACCGCGGATGATCGGCACGTCGTCGCCGGGGAAGCCGTACTTCGTGAGCAACTCGCGGATCTCCATTTCGACCAGGTCGAGCAACTCCGGATCGTCGACCAGGTCGACCTTGTTGAGAAACACGACCAGGGCCGGCACGCCGACCTGCTTCGCCAGGAGGATGTGCTCCCGGGTCTGCGGCATCGGGCCGTCGGCAGCGCTCACCACCAGGATCGCGCCGTCCATCTGGGCGGCGCCGGTGATCATGTTCTTGATGAAATCCGCGTGGCCCGGGCAGTCGATGTGGGCGTAGTGCCGCTTGTCGGTCTCGTACTCGACGTGACTGACGGCGATGGTCACCGTCTTCGTCTCGTCGCGAACCGTGCCGCCCTTGGCGATGTCGGCGTAGCTCTTGGCCACGGCGAGATTCTTCGCGGCCTGGACCGCGACGAGCGCTCCGGTGAGCGTCGTCTTGCCGTGGTCGATGTGACCGATCGTGCCGACGTTGACGTGCGGCTTGGTCCGGGTGAACGTGTCCTTTGCCATGCGCTCTCCTGCTTTCTCCTCGAGAGTGAAAAACCGAACGGTGACTGGTGGAACGTGGTGCCGCCCTTCGGGCGGCGGGATCGTGATCTCGCACCCCGCGCCGCGGTGGCTCGGGAAGAGCTGCTGAATGGACTTGAACCCTTGACCTCGTCCTTACCAAGGACGTGCTCTACCAACTGAGCTACAGCAGCGACGTGGTCGGGATTGATTTCATGGGGTTGGGGGATTGGGTCTCGCGAAGCGGGTAGAGGGAATCGAACCCTCGTCTTT
>JBJTPO010000640.1:0-1913 GCA_046075145.1 Planctomycetota bacterium | reverse complement strand
GCCGTCGAAAAGGCCTCCGAGGGGGTCCGGCTGCGGCGGCAGAACCTCGAGCTCAACCGGCGGCTCGACGAGAAGTTCGGCTTCGAGGGGGTGGTGGGCTCGAGCCCGCAGATGCTCGCGCTCATCGAGCGGATGAAGCGGATCGCCCCGACCGACGCCACCGTCTTGATCCAGGGGGAGACGGGCACCGGCAAGGAACTCGTCGCCCAGGCCATCCACCAGAACAGCCCCCGCAAGCCCAAGCCGTTCGTGGCCCTCAACTGTGCCGCGCTCAGCGAGAACATCCTCGAAAGCGAGCTGTTCGGGCACGTGAAGGGAGCCTTCACCGACGCCTCGACCGACCGGGTCGGAAAGTTCGAGTATGCCAACGGCGGCACGCTGTTCCTCGACGAGGTCGGCGACATGCCGATGGCCACGCAGATCAAGCTGCTGCGGGTGCTCGAGTCGGGCGAGATCACCCGGGTCGGCTCCAACACCCCAGTGCGGGTCAATGTCCGGATCCTTTCGGCCACCAACCGCAACCTCGAGGAGGCGATCGCGTCAGGTGCCTTCCGCAGCGACCTCTACCACCGGCTCAAGGTGGTGACCGTCGCGATCCCGCCGCTCCGCGACCGCTCAGGCGACATCCCGCTCTTGATCGAGCACTTCGTGAAGCAGTTCGCCAAGCGGCACGGCAAGCAGATCAAGGGTGTGTCGCTCGCGGCCCGGGTGAAGCTCGGCTCCTACCCCTGGCCCGGCAACGTGCGCCAGTTGAGGAACGTGGTCGAGAGCATGGTGGTGGTCGACTGCGACGAGACGCTCGACACCGACGACCTGCCGCTCGAACTCGAGCCCGACGTGCCGCCGGCCGCGACGGCGGGTCCCGTCGACATGGCCACGGGGCTGCAGGCGCTCGTCGGCAAACCGCTCGACGAGGTGGAGCGGATCTTCATCACCGAGACCCTCAAGCTGACCGGCGGCAACCGCGAGCAGGCCGCCGCCCTGCTCGGCATCGGCGAGCGGACGCTGTATCGCAAGATCAAGGAATACCAGCTGACCTGCCGGCGAAAATCGCCTTCGTCTGCTAGGATTCCGGCGTCACCCACGGGCGCGAAGGGCATGCCACGGATCGAAAAACTGCCGCAGTCGGTGGTCAACCGGATCGCCGCCGGCGAGGTGGTGGAGCGGCCGGCGAGCGTCGTCAAGGAACTGCTCGAGAACGCCCTCGACGCCGGCCCCACGCGGATCGACGTGGAACTCGAGCAGGGCGGCGTGGCACTGGTGCGGGTCGTCGACGACGGCTGCGGCATCGCGGCGGAGGAACTGCCGCTGGCCGTGGCGGCCCATGCCACGAGCAAGCTGCGGACCGCCGACGACCTCGACCGGATCGGCACCCTCGGGTTCCGTGGCGAGGCGCTCGCCAGCATCGGTGAGGTGGCCCGGCTCACGCTCCGGTCCCGGCAGGCGGGTGCGGCCGGAGCAACGCTCACCGTCGACGGCGGCAGCCTGGGCGAGACCATGCCCGACGGCTGCGCCGTGGGCACGACGGTCGAGGTACGGCAGCTGTTCGGCAACGTGCCGGCCCGCCGGGCCTTCCTTCGGGCTCCGCAGACCGAATGGTCGCACGCCTCCGAGGCCTTTGTGCGAACGGCCCTCGGCCACCCCGGTATCGCCTTCACGCTCGCGCATCAGCCGTCGGCCACCGCCCAGCCCCGCCGGGTCCACGACCTGCCGACGACGGCTTCCTGGCGGGAGCGGATCGCGGGGCTGTTCGGCCACGAACTGGCCGACAACCTGCTGGAAATCGAGGCCGACGACGGGGAGATCGGCGTCAGCGGTTACGTTGGCCGCCCGGAACACGACAAGGCCAGCGGGCGGCTGCAGCACCTGTTCGTGGCGGGGCGACCATTTCGCGACCGCTCGATCCTGCACGC
>JBJTPO010000639.1:0-9347 GCA_046075145.1 Planctomycetota bacterium | reverse complement strand
CGCCGCCCTCGCCGCCTTCGTGCTCGTGCTTTCGTTCCTCACGCTCGTGATCGGGGAGCTCGTCCCGAAGCGGCTCGCCCTGCGGAACGCGGAGTCGTTCGCCCGGATCGCGGCCCCGCTGGTGAAGGGGCTGTCGCGGGTGGCGGCGCCGCTCGTCTGGGGGCTCAACCTCGGCACGTCGACCGTGCTGTTCCTGCTGGGGGCGCGGGGAAAGCACGAGCCGACGGTATCCGTGGATGACATCGAACAGCTGCTCGAGGCGGGCCGGGCCGAGGGGGTGCTCGAGGCGGTCGAGCAGGCGGTGGCCGCCGGGGCCCTCCGGCTCGGCGAGCGGACCGTCCGCGACGTGATGCGGCCCCGGATCGAGATCGACGCGCTCAACGTCGACACGCCCGCCGACGAGATCATCGGCGCGATCGCGATGGCCGGCTACTCCCGGCTGCCGGTCTACGACGGCTCTCTCGACCGGATCCTCGGCTACGTCGCCATCCAGGACGTGCTGCGGACATCCTGGATGGGCTGGCCGCTCGAGCTGCGGAAGGTGCTCCGCCAAGCGGCGTTCGTGCCGGAAACGATGCCGCTCGACCGGCTCTTGGAACTGTTTCGCAAGGAGCGGACTCCGTTTGCGATCGTGCTCGACGAGTATGGAGGCACCGACGGCCTCGTGACTCTCGACGACGTGCTCTCGGAGCTGGTCGGCGAGATCCACGACGACCGGCGGGCCGAGGAGCCGGCCGAGTTCGTGGAGCGGCCCGACGGTTCCTGGCTCGTCGAGGGGAGCACCGCACTCGCGCGGTTGGCCGCCCGGTTCGGCGTCGAACTCGGGAGCGAGCCGCGGGAATACGAGACCGCGTCAGGCCTGGTGCTGGCGGAACTCGAGCGGCTGCCGACGGCGGGCGACTCGATCATCTGGCAGGGGCTCGTGATCGAGGTCGTCGACATGGACGGCCGCCGGATCGACAAGCTGCTCGTCCGCAGGGCGTGAGTCTCACTCCGCGGGGCCGGCGAGCGCCAGGATGTCGTCGAGGACGAAGGGGCTCGGGAACGGCTCGTCGAGCTGCTCGAGAACCTTGCGGTAGCGGCCCACGATCTCGGCGATGTCGTCGGCCGTCAGTCGGTCCTCGCGCAGGATCTGCGAGCCGTCGAACACCTCCCGCCACGCCCGAAACGCCTTCTCGTAAGCCTCGCGCGCGGACGTGAGCCGGGCGGCGTCGAGTTCACGGTCAGCCTTCCAGGTCAGCTCGCGGGCCCGCAGCGCCGGCTCCGTGACTTCCGCCTCGCAGGTGGCCCGCCAGAATTCGAAGTTCACGATGTCGCGATAGCGATCGATGATCTCGGCCGTCTCCCGGGCCTCGGTCTCCTCGAGCGCCAGATCCCAGGCCCGGTCGCGAACGTCCGCCGGGGCCGAACGGGCGACATCCTTCCAGGTCACCTTCAGCGCCGACTCGGCCTCCGCGGCCAGCTTCAGCTGCTGCTCGTCGCGCTCCAGCGGGGGCACATCCAGCGCGGCCTGCTGCGCGGGGCTGAGCGCGGCCCGCCGCTTCGCCTCGAGCGCGGCGAACCCGCCGGGGACAAGCTTCTCGATCTCCTCAGCCTGCCGCTTGGCCCGGGCCTGCTCGGCCTCCTTGAGCCCCAGTCGGATCGGCACGTTCCAGCTGGTGGGGATCTCGCGGGTGGCGAATCGCCGCATCTCCTCCCCTGCAAGTTCCCAGGCCCGCTGGGCGCTGCTGCCGAACACGCCGTCGTCCTCCAGGGCCCGGGCATGGTTGATCGCGGCCATCATCGGCTCGCTGTGGAAGATCAGGGCCGTCGTCTTCAGCGGCGCCCCCGAATCGGCCAGCTGTTGCGCCTGGCGATACTTGCCCCGGGAGACGAGCCAGTTGTCCCGCTCCGGAAGCGTCCGCTGAGGGTCATCCCGCTCGTGGAAGTCGTCGTCGGCCACGAACAGCTTGCGAAACTCTTTTTTCTCGTCCGACTTGCCGATCTTGTGGCCGAGAAACCAGCCCATCCGCCCCAGCAGCCGCGGCTCGAACCGGTTCAGGCCGATCCCCTGCCGGAGGAATTCGATGCCCTTGATCACCCAGGCATAGCGGTCGCGGTAGTCGTCGAACTCGACCGAGATGTTGTAGGAGAGGTTGTGGGCTTGGAAGTCCCAGACGGAGTAGAAGTTGGGCTGGAGCTTGGTGAGCTGCTCGAGCGTGGCGGAGAGGGTGGCCCAGTCCTCGACCTTCTTGGAGTGGTTGGCCCGGTCCCAGAGCAGCGCCACGGCCACGTTCTTGAGGCCGAGCGTCGCGAACCGCATCGTCTCGCCGCTGGGATCGATCTCGCCGAGGTTGGCCTGGGAGAGTCCGCGGGCGGCCCGCATCCGGGCCAAAAATCCGCCGGGGCTCTCCGAGTCGGCCGGCTGGCTGAGCAGCGAGAGCGGCAGGAGCAAGGCCATGATGCCCACCAGCGCCATCAAGGTCTCCGGCCGCAGCCCCAGCCAGGCCTGCCGCGGTGCCCCGCCCGTGCCCCGTGCCGTCGTCATGATGCCACCTCCCGGGCCCGCAGGCAGAATGCTCCGGCAATGCAGAAGGCCGCCACGTAGGCGAGCGTCTCCAGGGCGTGCGCGGCCAGGAGATCGCCGGGGATGTCGAAGCCCCCGGCCACGAAGTCGCTCGTGCCGAGGGTGGCCAGCGAGGGAAACAGCCCCGCGAGCACCCGCATCGGCGCCAGGAGCACCGTGTCGGCCAGTTTCATCACCTGCACCGCCGGCGTGGCTTCGAGCTCGAGCGTGATGCTCGTCTGGGTGACGATCCGGTAAAGCGACTCGATCGGGCCGCCGCCCGGGGCGATGGTCGCATCGCCGGTCACCTGGCTGGTGAACAGCCGGGCGATGAACTCGCGGAACTGGCCGATCAGGAGCACCGAGAGGGCTGCCACCAATGCCACCGGCGCCGAGAGGAAGGTGCTGAACATCACGCCCAGGGCCGTCACGATCAGCATCGAGAACCAGGCGCCCAGGCAGCCCTTGGCATAGTTGACCGCAAACGATCCCTCGCCGGCCCGGAGGTAGAAGTCGGCCTGGGCGACGCCGTAGTACTGGGCCGGTTCGAGGCACTGCAGCCAGACCTCGACCCGCCCGTCGGCGACGAAGTCGGCGAACAGGTCGGCCTCCCGGACCGAGCCGTCGGCCAGCACGGTGCCGAGCTTCCTGGGAATCCAGAACTCGTCGATCGTGAACTCGCGGGCGACGATCGGGAAGGCCTCGCTGCGGAGCTGGTTGACGGGGTTGCGGAGTTGGATCGTGCCGTGGATCCCCTCGGTGATCGTGCCCTTGTAGGTGCGAAACACCCGGATCGTCATCTCCAGCGGCAGCCCGTCGGGAAAGGCCTGCTCGGTGAGGCCGTCGAAGGTCCAGACCGCCGCGGCCGCGGTGCCGCCTTCGATGTATTGCCGGTAGGCCCACTCCGCCCCCACGCTGATTCCCCTCTCCGCCGGCCGCCCCTCCCGGTCGAGAAACCGCAGCCGGCCGCGGAGTGGTCGCCGGGCCTCGAGAATCCCCTCGGGCGGCCCCACGTCGTGGCCGCGGTCCGGCCCCTCACCTCGGGGCGTGATCCGATGGCGATGGCCGCGGAAGGTCTCGGCCACGCCCCGGCCCTCGGCGTCGAGGGCGACGAAGTGGCGGTGGCCGCGACCGGCGCTCGTCCGCCCCTCGAAGCCGGTCACGTTCCCTTCCTCGTCCCGCACCTCCTCGACGGCGCCGGCCGGAAGCTCGTGCGTGTGATCCACGCTTCGGACCACGAATGCCCAGCCGGCCAGCCCCATCACTGCCACGAGGCCCGTGCCGACCAACGCGAAGCCGAGGAACCGGCCGAGCACGATCTCGGTCGTCCGCACCGGCTTGGTGGTGACCGTCTGGATGGCCTTCGACTTGATGTCGGCCGGCAGGCTGAAGACGGCCAGGATCAACGTCACCGTGCAGACGAGCAGGCTGGTGGCGCCGAGTATGAATCCGAGGTAGAGCCGGCCGGGATCGACGTTCGTCGGGTCGAGGAACCAGCCCGCGAACAGGATCACCACCGCGAACACCGCCAGCACCACGAGCACGTTGCGGCGGACCGCCTCCTGGATCGCCAGCCGGGCCAGGGCCCAGACGCGGCCGGGCGAGCTGGCCCGCAGGTCCGCCAGCCCCGTGAGGACGCCGCGGTAGACCCGGTCGCCCGCCTCGAGCGGACCGGAGGCGACCGCCTGCACGAGCCAGGCGATCAGCCCGACCGCCAGGATCACGACCCCGGCCGTCAGCAGGAAGGCAAGGAACGCGGGGCCGATCCAGGAGGCGAACCGGGGGATTTCCTGCTCCAGCACCATCGCGGTCAGCCCCCTGCCTGGCCGGTCGTCGGCGTCGTGCTGCGGGCGCGGCGGCCGGGCCGGGCCTCGGTATCCCGCACCACCTCCAGGAACAGATCCTCGAGGGTCGTGGTCGGATGGCCGACCTCGATGTCGGCGGCGCCATGCCGGGCCAGCACGGCCCGCACCTCCTCGCAGGCCTCCGGGGAGAGGCCCTTGGCCCGGAACTGGGTGACGCCGGTCACGGTCAGCAGATCCTCGACCCGGCCGAGTTCCTTGAGCTCGCCCTGGTGGAGCACGGCGATCCGATCGCAGACGTCCTCCACGTCGGCCAGCAGATGGGAGCACATGATCACCGTCTTGCCCCGCTGCTTCAGGTCGATGATCAGGTCCTTCATCTCGCGGGTGCCGATCGGGTCGAGGCCGCTGGTCGGCTCGTCGAGGAGCACGAGTTCGGGGTCGTTGATCAGCGCCTGGGCCACGCCGATTCGCCGGGTCATGCCCTTGGAGTATTCCCGCAGTTGACGCTTGCGATCGCGGGAGAGCCCCACCATCTCGATCAGCGCCGCGGCGCGGAGCTTCCGCTCCTCCGGCGGCATGCCGAACAGCCGGCCGTAGAAGTCGAGCGTCTCCTCGGCGTCGAGAAACTTGTAGAGATACGACTCTTCCGGGAGGTAGCCGATCCGCTCGTTCTTGGCGACGTCGGTGGCCGGCCGACCGAACACGAAGGCCTCGCCGGAGGTGGGAAAGATCAGGCCCAGAAGCAACTTGAGCGTGGTGGTCTTGCCGGAGCCGTTGGGGCCGAGCAGCCCGAAGATCTCGCCCCGCCGGATCTCGAGGTCAAGCGGCTTGAGGGCGGCCTTTTTGCTGCGGCCCCAGAAGTCGCGGTAGACCTTGGCCAGGTTGCGGGTCTCGATCACCACGTCGCCGGCGGCTGCGGCGGGGAGGGCTGACATACCGTCGGTCTCCGGGAGCAGTTCGCAATCGTTGCCCCCGGTTGGCAGCGGGGGCGACAGCCTCGGTTGTATCGCATACCCCACCGGCGCGTAGGGGTAGCGGGGCCTGCCGGGCGGACGCTCGGCATTGGCCCTCGTCGCACAAAAAACGTTGACAACCACCGGCAGACGCGTAAGATGGCAGCGACCTGAGACTGC
Organism: Planctomycetota bacterium; assembly: GCA_046075145.1. Taxonomy (GTDB): domain Bacteria; phylum Planctomycetota; class Planctomycetia; order Pirellulales; family UBA1268; genus QWPN01. The sequence continues at coordinate 3,864 of JBJTPO010000639.1, read as the reverse complement.
GTCTCATTTTCGCAAAGTTTTCGCCGGATTTTTCGCATGCTTTACTGCGTCATTCATCGTGGGCCCGACCGCCCACGAGCCGGGTTTTCACTCGTCGAGCTGTTGGTTGTGATCGCCATCGTGGCCACCCTCGTCGGCATTCTGCTGCCGGCTGTGCAGTCGGCCCGCGAAGCAGCAAGGCGAACGCAGTGTCAGGTCAACATTCGGCAACTCGCTCTCGCCAGCCAACTCCACGAGTCGGCCAAGGGCGTTCTGCCGCCCTCGGCCCGCGCCGTGCCGGGGGCCGGCTTGGCACCCTGGTCTGGACAGGCGCTCATGCTTCCTTTCCTGGAAGGCGACACGCTCTTCAAGCGAATCGATTTCACGAAGCCCTACTCGGATGCGGCAAACAAGGCCTTATTCCCGCCAAACGGTGTGGCCGCGCAGCGGGTCGACGTGCTGGTTTGCCCCAGCGAAAGGAACGCCCGGCCGGTCCTGGATGCGGCGACGGCGTTGCCGAAACATTATCCGCTCAACTACGGGCTCAACGTCGGAGCCTACCTCGTCTACGATCCCGCCTCGGGGGCGGACGGCGGCGGCGCTTTCGCACCCTTCTCGAAACTCAAGCCCCGGCACTTCGCCGACGGCATGTCCAGGACGATGGGTTTCGCCGAGGTGAAGGCCTTCACCCCACGTTCACAGGATATTTCAGGACTGCCGAGCGCGCCACCCGCCTCCCCGGCCGAAGTCGCGTCCTTCGCGGGGGCTGGCACCTGGTCGCCCGACTCCGGCCACACTGAATGGGTCTGCGGCCGAGCGCTCCACATCGGCTTCACGACTACTTTTCCGCCCAACACGGTCGTGCCCTACCAGCGAGACGGCACGACCTACGACATCGACATTTCGTCGATTCGCGAAGGGGTCTCTCCAGCGGGTCCGACACGAGCCGTCGTCACCTCGCGGAGCCACCATGGCGGCATCGTCAACGTCGCGATGATGGACACCTCGGTCGTGGCGATCACATCCGAGGTCGATGCCGTGGTTTGGCAGGCTCTCGGCTCAAGGGCGGGCAGCGAGGCGGTCACCGTGCCTCGCTGAACGGCCCAGGCCGGAATCGGTTCGTCACTCCGCGGCTGCCGAAGAATCCCCCGGCTTGTGCGTCGCCACGGCAAGTCGCGAGGCGACGTCCACGGCCTGGCGGGCTGCCGCGAGTTCCGCGGCCGAGAACACGGGCACGTCGGGGTCGCCCCCCGCCCGGTCGATCACCTCCGCGGCGAGCTGCTCCCAGGTCCGGCCGCTGGCGAGGTGCCAGGCCGCCGCCTGGGCGACTTTTTGGGAAAGGTGGCCACTGGCCAGGCCGCCCAGGATCAGGGCGACCTTGGGATCCTGCGACACCTTCTCGAAGGCGGTCAACCGGTAGGGCATGCGGGCCGTCGGCTCCCGCTTGCCATATTCGAGGCACACGGTGGGCACCTTCACCGCGACGGTCGCGCCGACGGCGACGGTGAACGGCTTGGTGAACGCATCAGCGGCCGTCGGCGCCACGCGGAACACGCCGGCGCCTGTCGCACCGCCGTCGGCTGCGATCACCTGATCCATCGCCACCCGCACCGCGGCTTTGGCGGCGGGCCGTTCGTGAATCCAGCCCGCGAACCCTTCGCCCCGCTCGCGATACAGTTCCTGCAGCCAGGCCGGCGCTTCCCAGACCATCCACTGGCGAAACGCGAGCCAGCGCGGGTCGTGGACCCCGTACACCTCGCGGGCCACCCAGCAGAAGGGATTGCCGCCCTGCGGTCCGCCGATCCCCATGCCCTGGTTTTGCACGCCGCCGCCGCCGACGTTCTGCGGAATGCCGCCGATTCCGCCGGCGCCGAAGCCCGCACCCTGCTGGCCCATCTGCGCCAGGACGGGAACCCCGGCAAAGGCCGCCGGCAGCCTGAGCGTGAGCGGACGGTCACCGCGATTGGTGACCACGACCTGGGCCGAGCGGGCGTCGTTGGCGACAAACCTCACGTCGGCAGCGCCGTCGGCTTCGGCAGCCAACACGTCACGAACCTCGGCAGCGGCCGACACAGGCTCCTGCTGGCCCCAGGCCCGGGGAGCCGAGGAAACGATGGCGGCGATGCACAGTGCGACCATCGCAGTGCGGCAAGCGATCGGGCACGACATGGGGGAATCCTCCCGGAAGGAGTTGGGCGAACGAGAGCCTGGCCGCCGGATCGAGGACAAACCCCGGCCGCACGCGACCCTCTAGTATGGCTTTCGGTTCGGCACCGGGAAAACAGGACTGCCTGGACCGGTCATGCCGGTCGTGCGACCCGGCACGAGGAATCCGCCGGCCACCTCAGACCGCGGCCGAGAGCAGCGGGTTTTGGGGGCCAAAACCAGGCTACCGCTTGCTGAACTGGGTGCCGCGGCGGGCGCCCCGCAGGCCGTACTTCTTCCGCTCCTTCATCCGCCCGTCGCGGGTCAGGAGCCCGGAGTGGCGGAGCGGCTCGGCCAGTTCGGCGTCAAAGGCCTTCAGCGCCCGGGCGATCCCCAAGCGGCAGGCACCGGCCTGACCGGCCGGACCGCCGCCGTCGACGGTGATTGCCACCTTCACGGCCGTCCGCTTGCCCATCTGCTCCAGCGCGCCGGCCACGAGATTCCGCTCGTTCACCGACGGGAAGTAGGCCTCGAGGTCGCGGCCGTTGATCGTCACCTCGCCATTGCCCGGCCGCAGCCGGACACGGGCGACCGCCGTCTTGCGGCGGCCGGTGGCGATGATCTCATCTCCACGCCGCACGGCGCGAACGGCCTGGGTCGTGCTCGGGGCGGGAGCCGCGGCGACGGCGGACTGCGAATCGGTGGTCATGCTTTCCTCTGCCTGATCTCGAAGGGAATGCGGTGTGGTTTGAAAAGCGGGGAGCCGGGAGCCAGGCGTCAGACGCCCAACTTGAGCGGTGCGGGCTGCTGGGCCTGATGGGGGTGCTCGGGACCGGAGTAGACCTTGAGCTTGTCGAGCATCACGCGGCCGAGGCGGCTCTTGGGCAGCATACGACGCACGGCCTCCTCGACGATCAACTCCGGCCGCCGATCCCGTCGGTGCTCGGCCGTCTCGCTCCGCAGCCCCATATAGCCCGTGTACCAACGGTACACCTTCTGCTGCCACTTCTTGCCGCTGAACGCCACCTTCTCGGCATTGATCACCACGACGTGGTCCCCGGTGTCCACATGGGGGGTGTACGTCGGCCGGTGCTTGCCCATCAGGATCATCGCGATCTCGCTGGCCAGCCGGCCCACGCGGAGATCGGCGGCATCGACCACCCACCACCGTTGCTCGACCTCGCCGGGCTTCGCCATGAACGTCTTCATCGATGTCGCTTCCAACTCGTGCCACTGATTTTCGGAGCGTGCGGCGGGGGCCGTTTGGCGGGGCCTCCGGCCACGAAACAGGCGTGGCGCACGCGAGCCCCGGAGACTACCAATGGCCTGTCCCGCGGGCAAGCGGCTGCGGGAAACCCGCGTCATTCCCGCCCCGTCTCCGGCGGCAGCAGGGCCCAAGTTGCGGTTCGGAGGCGTTCCGACCACACTCTTGACCCATTGACCGCTCCATTCCTGCTCCGGCAACCGGCTCTCCATGAAGGTCGCAGTCCTCAAGGAAACCTTTCCAGGTGAGCGGCGGGTCGCCGTCGTGCCCGCCGCCGTCCCGGCCCTGAAGAAGGCGGGGCTCGACGTCGCGATCGAGACCGGAGCGGGCCTTGCGGCCGGCTTTCCGGACGACGCGTACCGCGCCGCCGGGGTCGCGATCGTCTCTCGCGACGAGGCCTTCGCGGCCGACTGCCTGCTCACCGTCCGCACCTGTGGCGCCTGCGGCGACGGCTGGTGCCACGACCGCGACCGGCT
>JBJTPO010000638.1:0-6289 GCA_046075145.1 Planctomycetota bacterium | reverse complement strand
GTCGGCCACCTCGTCGCGCTTGACCTCGTCCAAGTGGCCGCGAGTGCCGGCGTAGATGCTCATCACCTGATCGACCACGTCCATCGGGGCGAACTGCCCCTGCTTGAGCAGCTCCACCATCCGGTAGCCGCGGTCGAGCCGCTGCTGCGTGGCCGCGTCGAGGTCGGTGCCGAGCTGGGCGAATGCCTCGAGCTCGCGGAACGAGGCCAGGTCGAGACGCAGGCCGCCGGCGACCTTCTTCATCGCCTTCGTCTGGGCGGCACCGCCCACGCGTGACACCGAGATGCCGACGTTCATGGCCGGCCGCTGGCCGGCGAAGAACAGGTCGGGCTGGAGGTAGATCTGGCCGTCGGTGATCGAGATCACGTTGGTGGGAATGTAGGCAGAGACCTCGCCCTCGAGCGTCTCGATGATCGGCAGGCTGGTGAGCGAGCCGCCCCCCTTCTCCGCCGAGAGCTTGGCCGATCGCTCGAGGAGGCGGCTATGGGCGTAGAACACGTCGCCCGGAAACGCCTCGCGCCCCGGCGGCCGCCGCATCAAAAGCGACAACTGCCGATAGGCGGCCGCCTGCTTGGAGAGATCGTCGTACACGATCAGGGCGTGCTGGCCGTTGTACATGAAGTGCTCGGCCATCGCCGTGCCCGAATAGGGGGCGATGTATTGCAGCGGGGCGGCGGTCGAGGCGCCCGACACGATCACCGTCGTGTAGTCCATCGCGCCATACTTGCGGAGCACGTCGATCGCCACGGCCACCGACGAGTCTTTTTGGCCCACGGCGACATAGAAGCACTTCACGCCGCTGTTCTTCTGGTTGATGATCGCGTCGATCCCGATCGCGGTCTTGCCCGTCTTGCGGTCGCCGATGATCAGCTCACGCTGGCCGCGGCCGATCGGCGTCATGGCGTCGACCGCCTTGATGCCCGTCTGCAGCGGCTCGCGCACCGGCTGCCGGTCGGCCACGCCGGGGGCCAGCGTCTCGACCGGCCGGCGGAACTCGGTGACCACCGGCCCCTTGCCGTCGAGCGGGTTGCCCAGCGGATCGAGCACGCGGCCGATCACGGCGTCGCCCACCGGCACGGAGAGCAGCCGGCCGGTGCTCTTGACCTCGTCCCCCTCGGTGACCTGGAGGTAGTCGCCGAGGATGATCACGCCGACGGAGTTCTCCTCCAGGTTGAAGGCCAGGCCGGTGATCCCGTTGGGAAACTCGACCATTTCACCGGCCATCACGCCGGAGAGGCCCCAGACCCGGGCAATGCCGTCGCCGACCTCGAGCACCCGCCCGACCTCTCGGACGTCGATGCCCGACTCGTACCGGTCGATCTCCTCACGCAGAAGCGAGGCGATCTCGTCCGTGTTGAATTTCATGGATGGTTCTCCTGTGCAGGTTGCCGCCGAGCCGGGCGAGCCCGGTGGCGATGGAATGGTCGTAGACGGTGTCGCCGATGCGGACGACGAGGCCACCGATCAGGGCGGGGTCGACGGCGAAGGCGGGAGCAAGGGTGAGGCCGACGGCCTGCTCGACCTCGGCGACGAGCCTCCGCTGGTCGTCGTGCGAGAGCGGCAGGGCGGTGGTGAACACGGCCTGCTTGCGGCCGGCCAACTGCTCGGCGAGCCGCCGGGCGGCCGCGGCGACCTCGGCCACGATCCAGAGCCGACCGTGACGGGCCAGCACGTGCAGCGAGTGGACCGTGGTGGGAAGCATCCGGCCGGATGCCATCCGGTCGACGAGGGCCGACTTCTGCTCGACGGCCACGCGGGGCGAGGCGAAGACCGCAACCGCCTGCGGCACCTTCGGCAACACGTCACGCACCAGCGACTCGAGCTCGCCGATCACCTCCTCGCGGCAGCCCCGCTTGTCGGCGGCGTCGATGATCGCCTGCGCGTAGACCTGCGCGATCCGTTCGACCCCGGTGTCGGGAGCCTGGCTCGTGTCGGCGGAACGGTCGGCGGAAGCTGACATTGGGGGGCGGGCCGTGGTCAGGGTTCGAGGTGTGGGACGGGCCGGGATTCAGTTGACGCTGGGCTTGGAACGGATCGAGGCCACCGAGTCGCGAACGAGCCGCTGGTGATCGTCGGCCGAGAGCTTCTCGCGGAGGAACTTGCCGGCCACGGCCACGGCCAACTCGCCGGCCCGCTCCGCGATCGTGGACAGGGCGTCATCGGTGGCCAGGCCGATCTCCCGCTTGGCGCGGGCCTGCTCGTCGTCGGCGGCCTTACGGGCCTCCGCGACGATCGTCTGCCTGGTGGCCTCGGCGTCGCGCCGGGCCTCGTCGAGCATGCCTCGCACCTCCTCGGTAGCCTCGGCCAGCCGCCGCTCGTACGAGGCCAGCATGCTCTTGGCCTCCTCGTTGGCCGCTCGCGTGGCGGCGATCGTGTCAGCGATCCCCCGCTCCCGCTTGTCGAGCCCCTCCATGATCGGCTTCCAGGCGAACTTCGCCAGGAGCCCCGCCAGCAGCACAAAGACGGCGAACGACCAGATGGCCAGGTCACCGCGAAACTCCGCCGGATCGGTGCTCGGCGTGGGGACGTAGCCGATGTCGTCGTGGACCGCGTGACCGTCACCGGCCGCGACCGCCGCCTGCGACATCGAGGCCGGGGCGATGCCCAGCAGGCCGATGGCCGCCACCATGAGTGGCCACACGGCGGGACGGCCGAGCCGCTGGATGCCGAGGCTGCTGACAGGACGATCGTGCACGGTGAATCCTCGATGCGAAGGAGAACGGAAGGCGGACCGGCGGGAGGGCGGGGCCGCGAGCGAATCCTCGCGGCCCCTCGACCCTCCCCGAGCTGACGGGCCCGCCGCCGGGCCCGCCCCTGGAATCACTTCGCGAAGCAGATGTAGAGCGCGAAGAACGTGAAGCCATCGATCAGAGCCGCCGCGATGATCATGGCGGTGTTGATGCTGCCGGCCACCTCGGGCTGGCGGGCCATGCTCTCGTAGGCGCTGGCGGCCAGCCGGCTGATGCCGAACGCGGCACCGATCACGGTCACCGCCACGCCGAAGTAACGGCTGAGGTCGATCAGCGAGTGGCCCGTGGCTTCGGCCTCGGCGGCCTGGGCGACGCCGGCCGACATGACGACGAGCAGGGCGGCGGCGGTGACGAGCGTGCGGACGGAGAAGAAGGAACGCATCATGAGAGAATCAAACTCCTTGCGGGACGGGGAAAAAGACGGGGACCAGAAGACTAATGCTGATGCACGGCCGCGCCAATGAAGAGGGCCGACAGAAACGTGAAAATGTAGGCCTGCAGGAAGGCCACGAACAGCTCCAGCAGGCTGAAAAGGGCGCTGCCCACGACGCTGATCGAGGTCACGGTGGCCCAGGTGCCGAGCGTGGCGGTCGCCGCCGCGGTGATCAGGCCCATGATGCCGAGCAGCACGAGGTGGCCGGCCACCATGTTGGCCAGCAACCGGACGGCGAGGATGCCGTGCTTGATCACGAGACCAAGCATCTCGATCGCAAAGATCATCGGCTTGAGCACGATCGCCAGCGGCAGCGGGAGATCCATGCTCGGCACCTGATTGACGAAGAAGCCGAGCGGGCCGAACTTCATCATCCCGGCGATCACCACGGTTGCGAGCGTGACGCCCGCCAGCGCGAGGGTCACGGAGAACGACGCGGTCGGCGAGCCGGCCCAGGGCAGCATCCCCAGCAGGTTGCAGCCGAGCACGAAGAAGAAGATCGTCAGCAGCAGCGGCACGAACCGGTCGCCCTCGTGGGCATGGGCGACGGCCAGCGCCGCGGCATGGCCCCCATGCACCTGCGGCCCGTGACCATGGTCTTCAGGGCCGCCGTGCTCCCCGTGATCACCGTGGCCATGGTCGTCATGGCTGTCGATCGCCGGCCGCGCCACCTGGTCGCGGATGAAGAGGATGAACGTCTCGAAAAGGTTGGCGAAACGCCCCTTGGGCGGCTCACCCGTCGCCAGCTTTTTGGCCAGCCGGGTGAACAGGAAGAAGAGGATGGCGGAGAGCGCCACCTCCAGGATCATGTACTTTGAGATCCCGAAGCCCGACTTCACCGAGAACAGGTTCTCGAGCGTGGCGAACGGCTGGGGGATCAGGATCTTCCCGTCCATCGCCCGGTTGAACTCGGCCAGTGTGGCCGTGGGATGGGCGTCTCGCAGCCACTGCGGCACCTGATCCATCTCCGTCCAGCCCTGTCGCCACAGAGCCTTGGGGACCTCGAAGAAGTAGCAGTCCTTGAGGTGGTAGATCGGGTCGTGGCCGGCCATCGGGACCTGGGGTTTCGGGAGAGGGGAACGAACCGAGCAAGGGTTCCGGGCGGGAAGATTGGAGAGTGTGGGGCAACCTGCCCGTCCGCGTCAATTCGTGATGTCGGCGCCCGCTGACGGGCGATTTTCCGCACTCCGAAAGGCCTCGCCGGCCCAGCGATCCGCCAGCGAGTTGAGCACCATGTCGGTCACGAGCAGCACGAGGTGGAAGGCCACGAGCAGCCCGCCGGCCGTCCCAGCCCACGAGGATTGATCGCGGCCGACCAGCCAGGCCAGGGCCGCCAGCAGCGGGAGCAATCTCACCAGTGTGGCCGCCAGCCCGCCGGCCACGGCGACCGCGGCCGGCCTCCCCCTGCCCTGCCGGGACACGATCCAGCCCGTCACCGCCCCGCCCCCGGCCACCGCCGCGGCAAACGCGACTGCCTGGACGCGATCCACATCGCCCCCGAGCAGCGCCAGACACCCCGCCGCCGCGACCGCCAGCACGGCCAGCAGCACCGCCACCCCGACCAGTATGATGCGGCGTTCGGGGCTCATCGCCGCACCCCGCCTGAAGTCAGCCGCACGAGCCACGCCAGGCCGGCAACGAATCCGACCGCCAGGCCGACCGGGCCCAGAAACCCCGTGCCCAATCGGGCGTCGAGCAAGCCGCCGGCGACCGCCGGCAGAAACATCGCCACGCCCACGGCGATGATCCGCGCCGCCCAGCCGAGTGCCTCTCCCACCGCCCCGGACTGTTTTCCTCGCATCATGGCCCGACTATACACTCGCGCGGCACGGGGCCGGCGCTCGAGAGACCGGCTGCCGACCGCCCCCAGCCGACGAGCCGCGCCGATGTCCAACCGCAAACGCCGCCGACGTCACCGCCACCGCCACCGCGACCTGGCCACCTCGATCTCGATGGCCACGCGACACGAGGGCCACCCGACGACGTTGCGGCTGATCGCCTGCGACGGCCAGACGACGCACGAAGCCGCCGTCCCACGGGCGACGGATCTGGTCGAGTCTCGGCAACGCTGGCCGGTCATCTGGGTCGATGTGGAGGGCGTCGAGGATCTGGCGACGATTCGCAGCATCGGGGAGGTCTTCGAGATCGGAGAACTCGCCCTCGAAGACGCCGTGACGCCCGACGAACGACCAAAGGTCGAGGTCTTCGGTCACCAGGTGCTGATCGCGGCGCGCAGGGCACGGTACGAGGGCGAGGCCGTCATCACCGAGCCCGTCGCGATCTTCCTCGGTGACCGCTACGTGCTGACCTTCCGCGAGCATGGGGCCCCCGACGCCTTTGACGGCGTGCGGCAGCGGATCCGCAGCGGACGCACGAGGCTGGGTGACCTGGGCGCCGATCACCTCTGCGCGCTCCTGCTTGACGCCGTCGTTGACGGCTATTTCCCCGTGCTCGAGCAGTTCGGCGATCGGCTCGAGGCCCTCGAGGAGGAGGCGATCGAACGCCCCTCTCGAGATGCCCTGACGCGGATTCACGACGTGCGCAACGATCTCATGGTTCTGCGTCGCGCGCTCTGGCCCACCCGCGACGTGCTCCACGCCCTCGGCCGGGAGCCGACGTCGTTCGTGGGCGATCACGCGCGACAGCATTTCCGCGACTCCTACGACCACACGATGGAACTCCTCGACCTGCTGGAGAGTTTTCGCGAGATCGGCAGCGACCTGCGGGACATCTATCTGGCGAGCCTCAACAACCGCATGAACGACGTGATGAAGGTGCTGACGGTGATCGCCACGGTGTTCATGCCCCTGACGTTCATCACGGGCTACTACGGAATGAACTTCGACACCGACTCTCCGTGGAACATGCCGCTGCTCGGCTTTCGCTACGGCAACCTGGTGGCGGTGGGGATCATGCTGGCGACGACGGCAGGCATGGTCGCCTTCTTCTGGCGCCGCGGCTGGCTGAAGCGCTGGCACTGAGCCAGGCGCGTTGCGCGGGGCCTGGGCAGCCCCTTGCGGATCTCGTTTTTGCCGGGAGCCGCCGCGGAGCCGAGGCGGGGCGTGATGATCAGGCGCGGCCGAGGAGGAAGCTCGTATGGAGGGTG
>JBJTPO010000637.1:0-6558 GCA_046075145.1 Planctomycetota bacterium | reverse complement strand
CACTGGCGGCGCGGGCGGCCTCGTAGATGGAGACCAAATCAGACACGGTGCGGACGGTACGGCTGGTGGCCGCCGAGCGAAAGGGATCCACGCCGAGCGACCGCTCGAGGAGCACGATCGTCTGGGCGAGGTCGAGCGAGTCGAGGCCGAGGTCGGCGGCCAGCAGCATCGCTGGCTCGATGGGCTTGGCTTCGCGACCCGTGTCGCGGAGCACCGAATGGACCGCGTCGGCCACGGCGGACACTACCGGCTTCACGGGCGAAACTCCTGCATCGTGGCCACGCCCGGGGCCGACACGCCCCGGCCGGAGACCGCCTGCCAGACTATCTGAACGATCGTCACCGCCACGATCCACGAATCGGTCAGCGGGGCCGTCCAGCGGCCCAGCCTTTCGACATACTCAGCATCGTATTCGAGCCGTTCCGGCCAGGCGACCGCATTGCGGCCGTGGATCTGGGCCCAGCCGGTGATTCCGGGCCGCACGAGCAGCCGCGTGGCCTGGCGGGGCGTGTAGCGCTCGACATACCGCAGCGGCAGCGGCCGCGGCCCCACGAGGCTCATGTCGCCTGCCAGCACACTGAAAAGCTGCGGCAGCTCGTCGAGGCTCGTGCGCCTGAGAAACCGGCCGAAGCCGCCCAGCCGCGCTTCATCGGGCAGGAGGCGGCCGTCGGAGCCCGTGGCGGACGTCATCGAGCGAAACTTCGCGATCTGAAACGGCCGGCCGCCGAGCCCCGCCCGCTCCTCGCGGTAAAGGGCCGGCCTGCCGAGCACGAGCCGCACGGCCAGCCATGTGAGGAGCATCACCGGGGCGAGCACGGCGATCAGCAGGGCCGCGGAGAGGATGTCGAAGAGCCGCTTCACGGGACCAGAATAGAGGGATGCGGGCACAGGCCGGCTGCTCGGACTAGGCGGAGATGCGCCAGACGGCACGGGTTTCGGTGGCCTGTACGAGCGCGACGAGCAAGACCGGCACTACGACGAGAAACCCGGCCGCCGCATTGGCGGCAGCGGATCGTAACGCCGGATCAACGATCGCTGCCGCACCGATCGCCCCGCCCGCTGCGGCCAGCGAGCCATACACGCAGGCGACCGCCCGGTGAGACCAGCCGGCGATCACGAGCCTTTGATAGAGGTGGCTGCGATGCTGCTCGAAGACGTTCTCCCGACGCATGATCCGGCGTAGGAGCGTGAGGCCCGAGTCGAAGATGAAGGGCCACATCGTCAAGGCCACCGCCGGCAACACCGCCTGCCGGCCCGCCTCCGGCAGAAGCAACGGCAACCCGGCAAGCGAAAATCCACAGAACGTGCTGCCGACGTCGCCCATGAACACTTTCGCCGGCGGCCAGTTGCTCGTCAGGAATCCGAGGCCGCCGGCCGCGAGCGCCAGCGCCGCGATCGCCACCTCGCTGCCGCCGGCGATGCCCGCCGCCACGGCCAAGGTGCCACCCGCTGCCACGGCGGTCAGGCCGGCGATTCCGTCGATGCCGTCCATGAAGTTGAAGGCGTTGGTGAGCCCGACGATCCAAAGCACGGTCAGCGGCCAGGCGGCCGCCCCAAACGTGATCCCGCCCGCACCCGGAAGCGGGAGTTCCCGAAGCGGCCCCGCGAAGGCCACCACGGCGATGGCGGCCACCACATGCACTGCCAGCCGCACGGCCGCCGGCAGCGGCCGGAAATCGTCCCGCAGACTCACCACGGCGATCGTCGCGGCCGGCACCAGCCATGCTGCGATGATCCCTTGCATGCCGGGATTCAGCCAGGCACTGAGGGCGGCAGCTACCGTCACGACCACGATCGCCACGCCGCCGCCTCGGGGAACCACCCGTCCATGGCCGTCCGGACCGGGTGCCGTGACGGCCCCGTGCCTTCGTAGCACCGGCACGAGCCACGTTGTCAGCGTGGCCGAAGCCGCGAAGGCGGCCACCCCGACCGAGAGCCAGATGAGCGGCGATGGCATCGCGGCCGCCGTCACGGCGCGGGCACCGGCTGAGACGCAGCGTCGAGTTGCACGCGGCGACACCGCCGCTCGATGAGATACGTCAGGGCGGCCGCCAGGAGGATGCCACCGAGCGGCATCCAGGCCCGCACCTCCACCGGCACCCACGGCTTCACCATCGCCAGCCCGAGCAGGCCGCCGAGCGCCGCCATGCCGCCATAGATGAGCGCCGCCTGCGAATGGCTCACGCCGCTTCGGATCAGCCTGTGAAACAAAAACTCGCGGTGCGGTTCGAGCGGGTTGGCGCCGTTCCAGATCCGCCGCAACACCGACATGAACGGGTCGTAGATCGTGGGCCACAGACAAAGCGCGATGGGCACGATCGTCTGCTGGATCGCCTCGTCGCGCACCAGCAACGGCAGGCCCGCGAACCAGGTCCCGAGAAACCCGCTCCCCACGTCGCCCATGAACACTCGGGCGGGCTGCCAGTTGAACACGAGAAACCCGGCCGCCGCGGCGGCCGCGAACGCCGCCAGCAGCATCGTCGCCAGCGAGTGGGTCGAGTAGGCGACCGCGGCGACACCCGCGCCGCCCACCACGGCGGCGAGGCCAGCCATGCCGTCGGCCCCGTCCATGAAGTTGAAGGCATTGATCAGGCCCACGACCCAAAGCAGGGTGAGCGGCCAGGCCAGCATGCCGAACTCGAGTGGCGGCATGCCCGGCAGTTCGATTCCCGTGAGCGGGCCGAGAACCGCCGTCATGGAGGCAGCGACGGCCGCCTGGATGCCGAGCCTGAGCACCGGGCGGAGCGGGCGGATGTCGTCAATGACTCCGACCGCCGCCAACACGATGCTTGGCAGCAGAATGCCCAGCATGATGCGTCCTGCCAGATGTGGCCAGCGATACACCGCCACCAGCGACGCCATCGCGGCGGTGGCCACGATCGCGACTCCACCACCACGGGCCGTCGGCAGGGCGTGAGCGCTGCGACGGTTGGGGAGATCGACCATCCGAAAGCGGGTCGACAGGATGATCATCACGTCCACGATCACCGCCGTGACCACGAACACGATCAGCGCCAGGGCCGGCCAGAGGATCGCCTCCAGCGAGTCGAACGAGGGAAACATCGGCTGGTCGGAAAGCGGCAGGTTCATGCGGTAACCGCGGCTCTGCTCCGGTCCACGATCCGGCCCACCTCGGCGGCCACCCGTTCCGCGACCGGCGGCGACACATGAGCACCCATGGGCAGCGCGAGAAGCGACGCCGACAGAGCATCCGTCACCGGTAGTGCTCCCGCCGCAAACGGCTGAAACGCCTCCATACGATGGCAGGGAGGGTCGTAGTAGGCGCGGGTGTCGATGCCTGCCGCGGCCAACGACTTCCGGAGGCCGTCGCGGGAGACGCCGGCCTCCGGTCCCACCTGGATGCTGAAATCCTTCCAGCTGCTGCCACAGCCGGCGGGGATCTGCTGAAAGCCGATCCCGGGCACGTTCGCGAGCGCCTGCATGTAGGCCTCGGCAGCGTCCCTGCGGGCGGCGGCCGTACGCGGCAGGCGTGCCAGCGACGCCCGGCCGAGCGCAGCCGAGAGTTCGGGCAGCCGGGCGTTCAGCCCGGGCCGCTCACACCCATACGCCCCGTCGTTGCCATACTCGCGGCCGATCCGGATCGCCTCGGCGAGACACGCGCAGTCGGTTGCCACGAGTCCGCCTTCGCCCGCAACCACGAGCTTCGTGGGCGAGAGGCTGAACACCTGAGCCAGCCCGCCCCGGCCAACCTGGCGGCCAGCGGCGGTCGAACCCAGGCCGTGGGCGGCATCGATCACCAGCGGCACGCCGGCCCGAGCCGCGACCGCTGCCAGCCCGTCGACGTCACATGGGCACCCGAAGGTGTGGCAGGCAAGGATCGCCGCCGTCCGCGGCGACAAAGCCCGCAAGGCCGCCTCGGCAGGGAGTGTGAATGAGCGCGGATCGACGTCCACGAACACCGGCTCGAGCCCGGCCCAGCGGATGGCCGCGGGAGCCGCGAGAAAGATAAAACTTGGGAGGATCACCTCCGTGCGGCCGGCGGCCGCCAAACACGCGGGCCTACGCCCCTGCGGACTTCGGCACCCGGCGGCCAGGCCCGCGATCGCGTCGAGCACAAGCATCAACCCGCTCGTGCAGCTGGAAACGCCCACGGCGTCCGCCGTGCCGATCACGCCCGCCGCCTCGCGTTCGAAAGCCGCCAGTTGTGGCCCTTTCGTGAGGCTTCCGCTTTCGAGGGCCGCGACGGCGGCGGCAGCGATCCCGTCAGGCGGCGGCACGTCGGGCCGGTTGAACGGCACGGCCCAGGTGCGCTCCGAGTCGCTCACGACCGATCTTCACTCTTCATGAGGCTTCTTGCGGTAGCCGCACCGGGGCGAGCGGCGACACTACCGACGCGAGCTCGCCACAGTCGCTCGACACGATGCCCATCAAGGTGTGGGCCGCCGTCTCCGGATCGCTCGCCGCTGCGTTCTTCAGATCGGCCAGCCATGCCCGCACATCGTCCAGCGACCTGGCAGGCCGGTGCACGTGAATCACGAGCGGATTCGGCGTGGCGTCGCGTCGCTCGTCCTCGAAAAAAAGCTCCTCGTCGAGCTTCTCGCCGGGCCGTAGGCCGCAGAAGTTGATCTCGAGTTCGTCCTGCGGCACGTGCATGACGAACGCCAGGCTGTGGACGAGATCGAGGATCCGGATCGGCTCTCCCATCTCGAGCACATAGGTGCCGCCGCGTCCCGGCAGGGCTCCGGCCAGAAGCACGAGCTGCGCCGCCTCGTCGATCGTCATGAAGTAGCGACGCACCAAAGGGTGGGTGATGGTGATCGGCAGCCGCTTGGCGACCTGCTCCTCAAAGATCGGCACGGCGCTGCCACTGGAGCCGAGCACGTTGCCGAACCGCACCGCGACGAAGCGCGTGTTCGACGACTGCCCGAAGGATTGCAGGAACCGCTCGGCCACGAGCTTCGAAGCACCCATTACGCTCGATGGATGCACTGCCTTGTCGGTCGACAGGGCCACGAACGTCTCCACGCCGTGGGCATCGGCCAACTCGGCGAGCATCGCCGTGGCAAGCGTGTTGTTCTCGATCGCCTCGACGGGATGGGCCTCCATCAGCGGCACATGCTTGAACGCCGCGGCATGGATGATGACGTGCGGCTTATGCGTGGCGAGGAGCCGTTCCGTGCGGTCGATGTTGGTGATGTCGCACAACACCGCCTCACGCTCGACGGCTTCCGCCCCCGGCCGCTGGGCCAGATCGCGCTGAATGCTGAACAGGGCGTGCTCGGAACGCTCCACGAGCACCATCTTCGCAGGCTCGAACCGCAGCACCTGGCGGCAGATCTCGCTGCCGATCGACCCTCCGGCACCCGTCACGAGCACCGTCTTGCCGTTGACAAATGGAAACACATTGGCGTCGTGATCGGAGAGGTTGGCCTGCGGCCGGGAAAGCAGATCCCGCAACTCGATACCGCGGACACGGACCGGCTTGACCGAGCGGGGCGACTGACCCGCGTTCCCAGGCAGCGCTGCGTTTTCGGCGATGCTCACCCGCACGTTGATGGCCGCACAAGCGTCGCAGAGGGCCCGCAGCCGACTGCCGTAGATCGCACCGTCGCGGATGACGACGTCGGAGATCCGCAGCCGCTCGGCACAGGCCGGAGCCATCGACACGGGCCCCAACACCCTGGCCCGCCCGACGTGGGCCCCATAGTGTTCGGGATCGTCATCGAGAAGCCCAGCCACAAAATACCGTTGCCCCGGCAGCCTACCGATGTCAATCGCGAGTTGTCGCCCTGCGGGTGAGGCATCGATGACGAGCGTGCTGCGTTCGTTGCCGACATGGGTGGCGGGCATCAACTCCTCGTAGATGCTGCGGGCCACCGCCTGCAGGCCGCCGACACCCAGAATCGTGAAGGCCCAGTCGAGCAGGAGCACTGATCGCGGAATCGGCTTCCAGCCCGGCAGGTAAAAGCCGAAGTAGTTGAACGCCACGAGCACAAGAAGCGCCGTCGTGGACGTGCGAAGGAGGTTGTTCAGGTCATTGAACCGGGCGGCACGCCAAGGGCGATGGCAGAGACCCCGGCCGTAGAAGACGAGAAGCTTCAGGCCGATCACGACCCAGATCGACGCGAGGATCATGCCGGCATCCGACGGCCGGACGAGCAACTCACCCCGGATGAAGAAGGCGGCCAGGTAGGCGAACTCGAAGATCACCGCCAGCATCGCCGTGACGACGATCGCCTCCCGCGTGGGGAGACGGCTCCGCCACCAACCGGTGAGCCTGTTCGACATCATGTCTCGTGTCGCTGCCATCGTGCAGGTTGTCCGGGCTCGCTCAGAGCCGTTCCAAGTCCACGTCTTCCAGTTCGATCGACGCACCCTGGTTGAGGAACCGTACGGCCACGACCAGCCGTTGTTCGCCCCGCCGCTTCACCACCGTCCCCTCGACGCCCCGCAGCGGCCCGCTCCTCACCCGCACCACCTGCCCGGGCTCAATCCTCGCCTCGGGCGTGAGCGGATGCTCGGAGTCGATAAGCCGCTTGATCGCCCGGAGGTCGGTGACAAGCATTCGCTCGTCGGGAATGGAAAGCCAGCGGGCCA
>JBJTPO010000636.1:0-9388 GCA_046075145.1 Planctomycetota bacterium | reverse complement strand
TGCCGCTGTTGGTGCTCACGCTCGGCGTGGCTGGCGGCATCCACTTGGTGAACTACCTGGTCGAGGAGTATCGCCGCGGGCAGGGCCGGGGGGCGGCGTTTCGGGCGGTGAAGGTCGCCTGGCTGCCATGCAGCCTGTCGGCCGGCACCACGGCGATCGGGCTTTTTTCCCTCGTGGTCAGTGAGCTCGACCCGATCCGCGTGTTCGGCTTCCACGCGGGCGTGGGCGTGCTCGGCACGCTCCTGATCACCTTTCTCGTGCTGCCGGGCATCTTCGCACGCTGGCCGATCCGCCGGCGCGTCGATGGCGTCGCCGACGCCTCGCCGGGCATGCCCTGGGCCGGCTGGGTGACGCGGCGGGCCGGCCCGATTGCGACCCTGACGGCCGCCGCGATGGCCCTGGCCGCCGCGGGCATCGGAGGCATCCGCACCTCGGTCGGCATCGACACGCTGTTCGCGCCCGGCAGCCGCGTGATCGAGGACTACGCCTGGCTCGAACGCGAGATCGGCCCGCTCGTGCCGGTGGAGGTGCTCGTGCGGTTCGCCGCCGACGCCGAGATTCGCCCAGCGGAGCGGCTCGACATGGTCCGCGAGGTCGGGGCGGCGCTCCGGACGCTTCCGCCCGTCACCGGCGTCATGTCGGCCGACCTGTTCGTGCCCGAGCTGCCGGAGACCTCGGGCACCCGGACGGTCGCCCGCAAGGTGATCATCGCCCGCCAGCTCGAGGACCGGCTCTCGAAGCTCTCGGCGATGCGGCTCGTCCGCGACGTGGAGGATGCCCAGGTCTGGCGGGTGACGGCCCGCACGTCGGCCCTCGCGGGCCTCGACTACGCCGACTTCCTCGGCGAGGTGCGGCGAGTGGTGGAGCCGGTGATCGCGGCCCACGGCGGGAGCGCACGGGGTGCCACGGCGATCTTTACCGGCGCGATGCCGCTCATCAACGCGATCCAGAACACGCTCCTCTGGGACCTGTTCACGAGCTTCGTCTCGGCGCTCGCCGTAATC
Organism: Planctomycetota bacterium; assembly: GCA_046075145.1. Classification (GTDB taxonomy): domain Bacteria; phylum Planctomycetota; class Planctomycetia; order Pirellulales; family UBA1268; genus QWPN01. The sequence continues at coordinate 8,384 of JBJTPO010000636.1, read as the reverse complement.
TCGCTGGTGATGATGGCGGTGGAGGGGGGCGTGGTGGCGGGATTGCTGGCCATGATCCCCAACGTGTTTCCGATGACGGTACTCTTCGGGCTGCTCGGCTGGACGCGGGCTACGCTCGACATCGGCAGCGTGATGACGGCGTCGGTGGCGCTGGGCATGGCGGTGGACGGCACCTTCCACTTCCTGACCTTCTTCCGCCGCGGGCTTGCGGTCTCGGGCGGCCCCTCGTCGCCCTCTGGGCGGAGGGCGGCGGTGCAGGCGGCGTTTCGCCACTCCGCGCCGGCGCTCCTGCAGAGCGCGCTCGTCTGTGGCGTGGGCATCCTGGCCTTCACGGCCAGCTCCTTCGCCCCCACGCGGCGATTCGCCTGGATGCTTTCCTTGCTCGTCGCCGCCGCGCTCGTGGGCGATCTGGTCGTGCTGCCCGCGCTGCTCACGACCCGCCTCGGCCGCTGGTTCCGCCCTGCCAAAGTGTGAGCGGGATGTGAGCAACGAAGGTCGCTCGGGAAAACCGGCATCCGCGCCGGCGGGCCGGCCCGGTACGATCCAACTTGGCAAGGACGCCAGACACCGCTGCAAGGAGGCCCGGATGACGGAAGCCCGCCCCAAGCTGTTCGTGCTCGACACGAACGTGATCCTGCACGACAGCGGCTGCATCCGGAACTTCGAGGAAAACGACGTCGCGATCCCGATCACGGTGCTCGAGGAACTCGACCAGTTCAAGCGGGGCAACGAGGACATCCACTTCCAGGCCCGCGAGTTCCTCCGCCGGATCGACGCCCTGACGGGCGACGTGCTCTCGGCGGCCGGCAGCCCGCTGGGCCCTGGCCTGGGCTCGATTCGCGTGGTGCTCGGGGGATCGGCGCGTGACCTGCTCCACGAGTCGTTCCTTCAGGACACGCCCGACCACCGGATCTTGAGGACCACACTCGCGCTCCAGCAGGAACTCGTCCCGCGGCCGGTGATCCTCGTCTCGAAAGACACCAACCTGCGGATGAAGGCGAAGTCGCTGGGCCTGCGGGCCCAGGACTACACCTCCGACAAGGTGCAGGGCTTCGACAAGCTCTACACGGGCCGGCGGACGGTCGAGGGGATCGCCTCCGAAATCATCGACGAGATCTACGCGAGCGGGGGCGTGCTGCCGGCCGAGCGGCTTCCGCTCGAGCAGCCCCCCCTGCCCAACGAGAACTTCGTGCTTCGCAACGGCAGCAAGTCGGCGTTGGCCACGTTTCGGCGTTCGGACGCCTCCTTCCACCGCGTCGAGAAGCTCACCTGCTACGGGATCACCCCCCGCAACGCCGAGCAGTCGTTCGCGCTCAAGGCGCTGATGGACGACGACATCAAGCTGGTCACGCTCTCGGGCACCGCCGGCGCAGGCAAGACGCTCCTGGCACTGGCCGCGGCGCTCGAGTGCCGGCAGAAGTATCGGCAGATCCTCCTGGCCCGTCCGGTGGTGCCGCTCTCCAACCGCGACCTCGGGTTCCTTCCGGGCGACATCGCCGACAAGCTCGATCCCTACATGCAGCCGCTCTACGACAACCTGACCGTAATCCGCCACCAGTGCGGCGAAGACACGCAGGCCGCCAAGCGAATCGTGGACATGCGGGAGTCGGAGAAGCTGATGATCACGCCGCTGGCCTACATCCGTGGCCGCAGCCTGCAGCGGATGTTCTTCATCGTGGACGAGGCCCAGAACCTCACGCCCCACGAGGTGAAGACGATCATCACCCGGGCCGGCGAGGGGACGAAGATCGTGTTCACCGGCGACGTGGCCCAGATCGACCAGCCCTACCTCGACGCCCTCTCCAACGGCCTTTCGTATCTGATCCACCGGATGACGGGCCAGCCGATCTACGCCCACGTGACCCTGGAGAAGGGTGAACGCTCGGCCCTGGCGGACCTGGCCAGCGAGCTCCTGTAGCGGGAGACGGGGAGCGGTGGGAGGCCCCTTGCCCGCCCATGTGTCGCCGGGCTGACGAGCGTGCAACGGCGGCCGATTCGAGCGCCTTGATCGAGGCAGACAGCGGGCCGATGATGGAGGCCGTCAGGGCAAAACGGTCGGCGGCGGCAACGCCGCTGCCTGCACGGGTGCACGATGCATGGTCGAAGCCTGGGTCGTGGTCGCCGCCGGGCTGATGGAGCCTTCCTCGAGCGGCTCGAAGCCCGCCGGGTGTTCGCCGATCTGGCAGCCACCGGACCGGAGCCGTTTCCCGCCGGATCACTTCCCGGCAGTCAGGTAGGCGTGCTGCCGGCCGGCTACGAGACGAGCGGCTTGGCGTGGCATCCCGGGCTCGAACGCCTGCTGGTCGTCGACGACCGCGGCTCGCTCACGATCATGGAAGCCGGTGGCGGAAACGAGGTGCACTGGAACGTGCCAGGAGATCTGGAGGGCGTTTGCGTGGCCGACCCTCAGGGCCACGTCGCGTACGTCGGCGTGGAAGATCCCGACTCGATCCTCGAGGTGGACCTGCGCGACGGCTCCATCATGCGGCGGTTCGACCTCACCCCCTGGCTGACCGGCCCGTCCAACCAGGGACTCGAGGGGCTTGCCTTCGTGCCGACCGGACTGAGCACGGAGGGGGGGGTTTTCCTCGCCGGATTGCAGTCCGACGGGCTCGTCTACGCGTTCGAACTGCCGATCACGTCGAGTGACGCGAGCACCGACGTGACGTTCATCGGATCCTTCAGCATGGCCCCCGGCCTGACCGACCTCGCCGACCTGTCATACGACCCGGCCACGGGCGTGCTGCTGGGCGTATTCGATACGGCGAACCTGCTGGTGGCCACCGACGCGTTCGGAAACCCGCTCGGCGAGTGGACGCTGCCCGGCGTCGAGCAGGAGGCTGTCTTGTTCCACGCCGGCGGGCTGTTCGTGGGGGAGGATTTCGGCGGTGTCACCACGGGCACGGTCACCCGCTACGACGCGTTTCCCCTGCCGATTCCTTCCGTCGCAGCCCAGTACGAGGTGAACCAGCCCCCAAGACTGCAGCCGGGCAACGCGCCGCTCGCTGGCTTCCCGGGCGGCGACCTCGATCGGGTGGACCTGCTCTGGCAGACGGTGCCGGCAGGCCTGGGCACGGAAGACGCCTTCACGGTCGAGTTTCGGGCCGCCGGGGGCGACTGGCTGCCGGCCCCGGTCAACGCGCCGCTCGACACCGGCGTCGACGGCCGCCTCGTCTGGTCGGCTTCGATCACCGGGCTGGCCTGGAATGCCCCCCACGAGTATCGCGTCCGGCATCTGCGGGCCGGCGTGGTCGTGGCCAACGATGCGAGCAGCTTCCAGACGCGTCTCCGGGCCGGTGACGCGGCGCCGTTTTCATTCGTGGCCTACGGCGACTCGGCGGCCGGGGACGCCGCCGGCTTTCGGGGCGTGCAGGACCGGATCAACGAGAGCGACGCCGCCTTCGCCGTGCTGCTCGGCGACAATGCGTACTCGAACGGATCCCACGCTGACTACGACGCCCGCTTCGACCCCGACCTGAACCCCGAAGCGGCCGCCTGGGCGGCGGGCCATGTCGATTACGTCGCCTTCGGCAACCACGACATCGCCACCGGCGGCGGCCTGCCCACGGAGCAGAACTATTCCGTGCCGATACCGGTCGCCGGCGTGACCGCGCCCGCGGCGCCACCGGTGGGCGAGCGGCCCGAGCACAACTACTCCTGGGACTACGGCAGCGTCCACTTCGTCACCTTCGACAGCAACTCGCTCACCGACCCCGTGCGGCTGGCCGGTCAGCTCGACTGGGTCGTGGCCGATCTGGCCGCCTCGCCGGCACGTTGGAAGATCGTCGTGGCGCACCACCCCGTGGCGGGCGTGCCCGACAAACCGGAGTCGGCGGCGGATCCCTACTACCAGCAGGTCGTTCCCCGGCTCAAGGCCGCGGGCGTCGACCTCTTCATGACGGGCCACTCGCACACCTTTGGCTGGACGTATCCTCTCACCGGCCAGATCAGGGGCACGGCCACGTTCGCAGATCAGGCCGCCATCGACCGGTTCGTCGCCGGACAGGGCCTCGTGCAGCTGGTGTCGGGGCTCGGCGGCGTCGAGATCCGGAGCGGTGGCTTCGGCTCCTTCCCGTTCGTGGCCGCCGGCTTCAGCGGCTCGACTGCCGCCGCGGCCCGACTCGGCTTCTCGCGGATCGAGGTTGCAGCCGACCGGCTCACGGTCAACTACGTGGCCGCCGACGACGGCGTGGTGCTCGGCACGTTCGCGATCGAGAAGGAGGCGACACAGACCGTGTCGTTTCAACAGGGCGTGGGCGGCTATGCCGGCACCGTCGACACCTGGCTCCACGAGGACGCGCCGGCGGCGGTGTTCGCCGGCGCGGCGTCGCTCAAGGTCGATGCCGACAATCCCACCGGTAGCGGCCATGCGGCGCAGGCGCTGCTGCAATTCACGGGCCTGTTCGGCAGCCGGCCCGGCCAGATTCCCCTCAACGCCACGATCCGCTCAGCCACCCTGCAACTTCAGGTGACCAACGGCGGTCATTCGATCGACCTGCATCGCCTCTCCGGCCCCTGGCCGGTGGTCTCGACCTGGCAGTCGCGTTCCGGAGGCATCCAGCCGGATGGCTTCGAGGCGACCGCCTTCGCGGATGCCTCGACGGGCGCGGTGCAGACGGGCGTGCTCTCGATCGACGTGCTCGCGAGCCTCCGCGCCTGGCAGACGCGGCCCGAGAGCAACTTCGGCTGGGCGCTGCTGCCCACCGGCACCGACGGAGTCGACTTTTTTTCCGCTGAAGGCGCCGTCGCGCCACGGCTCACGGTCAGCTTCATGCCGTCGGTGACACCGGCGGTGCTGCCCACGCGGTTCCATGTGGTGGACGGCACGACCGGGCGGGTGGCCCGCAGCGCCGCCGCCGGCGCAAACCTCGGCCTCGCCCCCCTGCCGGCTGCTGCGGCGGCCCCGCGGGGCATCGCCGCCAGTGTCGACGGCTCGCGCATCTGGGTGCTCGGCGCCGGTGGCGCGGTCTCGGTGCACGATGCCGCCATGCGGCGGCTGGGCAGTTGGACAGCGACGGGACTGGTGAGCCCGACCGGCATCACGATCGTGGGCCGCGACGTGTGGGTGTCGGATGCGGGGCTCCGCCGGGTGCTCGTATTCAGCGACGCGGTGCCGCGGCTGACCGGGACGCAGGCCGCGGCCCGCTCCTTCGCCCTGGCCGGCGGCAACGTGAACGCCCAGGATCTCGCGACCAACGGCCGCTTTGTCTGGGTCGTGGATTCGGGCCCGGTCGATCGGGTGTTCGTGTATCGCGGAGACACGGGTGCGATGGTGGGCCGGTGGGCGCTCGCCGCCGCCAACAAGCTCCCGACCGGAATCACGATCGATCCGCTGGGCCGATCCCCGGGCATCTGGGTCGTTGACGGCGCGACCCGCCGGGTCTCCGTCTACGCGCAGGGCCGCGGCCTGCGGGCGGGCCGGGGAGTGGCGGCATCCACCTTCGCCTTGGCAGCCGCCATCCGCGATCCCCAGGGCATCACCGATCCGCCGGTCACGTCAGCGAGGTCGCACGGCGCGCGTCGGCGCTGAGATCGGACCGGGCCAGGCGACCGACAGCGGCTGGATCATGAACCGGTAGGTTGCCAGGCGGGAGAGGCCGCCGATGATCACCGTCGTGCTGCCTGTCCGGTTGATCTGCTGGGCAACCCAGGGCCTCCCGTTGGTGGACATCCAGATCAGGTAGCCGCTCATCGGGCTGCCGCCGTTGCTCGCTGGAGCCATCCACGCCAGCCGCACTCGGCCGCCGGGGAGCGACTGCGTGCCGATGCTCCGCACGGCCGACGGCGGCGCGAGCGGCGTGGACCACGCCCCCTGCCCCGCTCCGGTCACGGCCGCGACCTGGACGATGGAGGTGAGGCTGCCGTTCAAGCCCACGATCCGATACGACGGCGCCGGGCCGCCGGTGTTCGCCGACTGCCAGGTCGCTCCGCCGTTGCTCGACCAGCGCACGACATACGACGTGATCGGCAGCCCGCCCGTGACGACCGGCGACATCCAGGAGAGCGCGATTGAACCGGTCCCCGTATTCGCCCGCACCTGGACCGGCGGCGCAGCCGGACCGGCCGGCACCACCGCGTTGGAGCCGAGCGACGTGACGCCGACCCCGGCGGCGTTGATCGCCGCGACGCGGAACAGATACGTGGTGCCGTTGACCAGGCCGGTGGCGGCGTAGCCGGTCGCGGTCGTGCCGGTGTTGGCGACGAGTTCGTACCAGCCCGACTGTCCCGAGGCCTCGATTCGGTAGCCCACGATCCGCCGGCCACCGTCGACCGCCGGCGGCTGCCAGGCGAGCGACGCCGTGCCGTTGCCCGCCGCGGCAACCAGGCCCAGGGCCGCCCCCGGCACCGTGAACGGGATCACGTCGGCCGTCGCTTGCGACGGCACGCCCACGCCCAGTTGCGTGATCGCGGCCACCCGGAACCGGTAGCTCGTCCCGTTGACCAGGTTCACGATCGTCAACTGCGTGGCCGTGGTGCCGGTCGAGGCCGTGTGCACGATCCAGTCGGTGCCGCTGCCCACCTGGTATTCGATCCGGTAGCCCGAGAGCGTGCCGCCGGCGAGGTCAGCCGGCGGGTTCCACGAGAGCAACACGGTTCGATCACCGGCCAGGGCACGCAGCCGCGACGGCGCGGCCGGAACGGTGTCGGGCGTGACCGGAGCGGATGCCGTCGACCACGGCCCCTGGCCGTTGGCGTTCACGGCCGCGACCTGGAACACGAGCGGCACCGGCTGCGTCAGGCCGGGATAGGTGAACTGCGTCGCGGTCGAGCCGGTCGCCAGCGGCGTACTCCAACTATTTCCCGAGTCATCCGACCGGCGCACCACGTAGCCCGTGACGGGAACGGCGGTGTTGGCCGGCGGGAGCCAGGTGAGGGCCACCGCCTGGTAGGCGGGTGCTGCCACGACGTCGGTCACGGCCCCGGGGTCGAGCAGCGGCTGAAGGAGCGGCGACGCCTGCGACCACGGGCTCCTGCCGGCGGCATTGATCGCGGCCACCTCGAAGATGTAGCCCGCCTGGCTCGTCAGACCGGTCACCGTGAACGACGTGGCCGCCGATCCGGTGTTGGGGAGTTGTGCCCAAAACCCGCCGCCGTCAGTGGAGTAGCGGATACCATAGCCCGTGATCGGCGTTCCGCCGGTCTGGGTGGGCGCGGACCACGACAGGGCGACCGACTCATAGCCCGGCACGCCGGAAACGTTTGTGGGCGCGTTCGACACCGACGTCACCGTCACCGGCTGGCTCGTGGCCGATGGCGGGCCCACTGTCGTCTGATTCACCGCCGACACCTGGAAGACATACGTCCCCGCCGGAAGGAATCCCGTGTAGTTCGTCTGCGACGCGCCCGCGGGCACCGACGCCCAGATGCTCCAGGTCTGGCCGCCGTTCGGCGACACGCCGATCACGTAGTTCACCAGCGGCGAGGAGCCGCTGGAGGACGGTGCGGTCCAGGTGACCGTCGCCGTGCCGGGACCAGCGAATGCCGACGTCAATGTGGGCGAGCTCGGTGCCGTCGGACCCGCGGGAATGACGGTAGCCGTCGTGCTCGTCGTCGAGACGAGCGTCCCCCCGAATTGCTGCAGGGGCAGAGACGCGGAAACGGCGAACGTAAAGACACCGGTTGTCAGCGGAGTGCCGGCGACCACTCCGGTCGAGCCGTTGAGGGTCATCCCGGGCGGCAGCGAGCCCGACGCCACCGCATACGTGGCTGACGCTCCCGCGTTGTAGGCCCAGGAGGTGGGCTGACCGGCCTCGATCGTCTTCGTCGGGGCGCTGTCGTCGAACGTGAGGTAGGTGACGGACACTCCCGGCGAGAACTGGCCAAAGTTGACGGTGTCGACGGCCCCCGTCACGTACGTCGGGCTGGCGTAGCTCTGGCCACCGCCACCGCCGCCGCCCCCGGCGACTTGCAAACTGATCTTGTCCGCCTGACCGGCGCCGCCGCCCGCGCCGGAGTTCCAGCCGCCGCCGCCGCCGCCGCCGGCACCGTCGTCGCCGTTGCTGGTGTTCTCGCCGTTGGCTCCCACCGGGCCGCTGATCGCCCCGCCGGCGCCGCCGACGCCCCCATCGGAGCCCGAGCCCGAGGCTGAGCCCACTTGGCCCGATTGGGGAACGAGGCCGCCGGCCCCGCCTGGGCCACCGAACCAGTTACTGCCCAGGTTCGTGCCGTTGCCGCCGAAGCCACCGCCCCCACCGGCGACCACGAGAGCCTGCGCGGCCGATGCACCGGGCAGTCGGATGTCGCTGGCCCCGCCGCCGCCGGCGCCGACCTGAAAGCCCCCGTTCTCGTGCCAGCCACCATTGCCGCCGCCGTTCCATCCGCCGACGCCCGTCGTACTCTGGTTGGCCCCTTTGACGCCCACATTGACCTCGAGCGCGGTCGCG
>JBJTPO010000635.1:0-2112 GCA_046075145.1 Planctomycetota bacterium | reverse complement strand
GTGATCCGCGGCCCAGCCGGCCGCATCCCCCAAGTCCGCTACGTGCTCCCGCGGCACAAGGCGGCCAACCGGGTCGGGCGGGGCCGCTCGCGAAGGTCCAAGCGGCCAGAGGCAAGCGGCCGCGTCGAGCTCACGCCGTTTGAGTTTCTTGACCGGCTCGCCGACCTCGTGCCGCCGCCGCGCAAGCACCGGCACCGGTATCACGGCGTGTTTGCGCCGAATCACCCGCTCAGGCCCGCCGTCACGGCGCTCGCCATCGGCAACATCGGCAAGCGACAAGAGGCCGAGGCTGGCACGACTGCGCGTGACGGGCACGGCACCGGAGGCTGCTGCGACTCCAGTCACGCGACCCAAAAGCCACGCTCACATGACACGTCACGGATTGCCTGGGCCAAGCTCATGGCGAGGGTCGGGGAGGAGTTTCCCCTGGCGTGCCCGAGCTGCGGCGGCGACATCCGACTGATCGCGTTCCTCACGGCGCCGGGGCCGATCCGGAAGATTCTCACGCACTTGGGAGAGCCGCTCGAGCCGCCTCCGCTCGCGCCGGCTCGCGGCCCGCCCACCGAGTGGGGCGAGCTCGTGCAGACGCACGACGACCGGGCATTCTTCCAAGCGGCGCCCGATGAGTTGCCCGTGATCGACATCCACAGCCTCTGAGTGGTGCGGGACGCGAGGCTCCGAAACGCCGGCAACGGCCGACTGGGATCCGGTCTGCGCCGAGGCGCGAAAAACGCCACTGCAGAGGGGTTCGGGGAGCTCGCGGCAACGGGCCCGAGCCGCCCGATATGCCCGCTCTCGCTGCTCATGAGCAGTCCGTTAGCCCCGAGACCGTTGCGAAAGTGCCGTTGGCCGGGCTATCCTTAAACTGGTTCCATCAGTGGGGGCAGGTCACGGCAACCGCTCCCGGACAGGGGAAATGAGAGCACGTGGCCCACGGACCGATACCGATTCTCGTTTTCGGCCGACTCGATGCGGCGTGTGCGGGATCGACCGAGGGTTGTGGGAGCGGACCGCGTGCCCTATCGTGCAGGAGAGACAACTCGCTTGTTCGTCCGGATCCCACGTCCTGCACCCTCCACGGAAATCCTCCCATGAATCGCCTGCTCAGCGCCGCCAGGGCCCACTACGCCGCCAAGCGCGACGAGTCGATCGCCAACCTCGAGATCTACTTCACCAAGGCGGTCGGCATCGGGGAGCACTCCGACCTCCAAGAGGAGATCCGCAAGTGGACCGATACGCTCGCTTCAGCCGTCGACTCGCTCGAGACCCTCGAGCGATTCTTCACCGACGACGGGAAGCCCAGGACCTGAAACGCCCGGCGGCCGCCTGATCGACCACCGCCACCGGTCGATCCGTGGCCCGAGGAACGCCCGTTTCCAGCCGGCCCCGGCCGAAGGATCGACGGCCAAAACCGCCCTGACGGGGGATCGGGTATCATGCGGTGCTCGTACCGTTGCCTGCCCGCGCCCCGGGAGCCGCTCCCCCGCCGCCCATGCCCGATAGCCTGCCCGCTTCGCTGGCGTTCCTCGACGCCACCTTCTGGCTGACGGCCGCCGCGATCTTCGGGCTGCTCGTGCTCTCCGCCTTCTTCTCGGGATCGGAAACGGCCCTCACCGCCGCCTCTCGCGGCAAACTCCGGGCCCAGGCCGACAAGGGCTCCCGCGGGGCCGCCACGGCGCTTGCCATCAAGGAAGACGACGAGCGGATGATCGGCGCCCTGCTGATCGGCAACAACGTGGTCAACATCACCGCGGCGTCGCTCGCCACGGCCTTGCTCACGCGGATCTTCGGCACGACGGGCGTCGCCGTCGCCACGCTCGTGATGACGGTGCTGGTGCTCGTGTTCGGCGAGGTGCTGCCCAAGACGCTGGCCATCACGATTCCCGAGGCGGCGGCGGCCCGGGTGGCCCCCCTGGTGCGGCTGTTGATGTGGCTGTTCGGGCCGGTGATCTCGCTCGTGCAAGCGCTCGTCGGCGGGGTGCTCGCCCTGTTTGGCGTCCGGACCGAGCCGGGCCGCCACGTGCTCTCGGTGCACGAGGAGATCGCCGGGGCCATCGCCCTGGGCCACTCCGCCGGGGCGATGGAGAAGGAGGACCGCGACCGCCTGCTCGG
>JBJTPO010000634.1:0-4839 GCA_046075145.1 Planctomycetota bacterium | reverse complement strand
ACCTCGGGCACGAGATTGATCGCCGTGTTTTCAGTGGCCATGCCGGCTATCCCCGATTCGCTTCACAACCTGGTCCTTCGGTCCGTGATTCCCTACTCGAATCGCGTGGGCACGGGCGCGGCCGGCCCGCGCCGCCGGCCGGTGGACTCGAGCAGCTTTTCGATGTCGCGACACAGCGTGCCGCACGCCTTGTCGGCCTGGGCGTGGGGCAAGACCTGGTCGTAGGCCTCGATGGCCGCCTCGGCGGCCTTGTCTGCCTCGCCCTTTCGCATGGCGGCCCGCGCCTGGTCAAGCAAACGGGCGGCGGATTTCGCCGCCGCGTCGGCCGACAGCGCCGGCCGAAGCGGTTCACGGCCAGGCAAGGCCGGAGCCGGAGCCTGCGGCGTGGGAGGTTGCTCGTCGCCGCCGGGGCCCGCTCCATCTCCGGCGTTCCCGCCACGGCCGGCGCCGCCCTGATCACCGTCCCCCTCGCTGGCCTCCGCGGCCGGGCGGCCGCCCGGCCCGGCTGCGTCACCGCCCGGGCCATCGTTGGACAGGCCATTTCCTCCGTCGACACCGGCGGCGCCGTCTTGCCCTCCGCCTTCGCCACCGCCGGCGTTACCGTCCGCCGGCCCAAGCTCCTTGGGGCGGGCTACCGGTGGCTCTGGACGTCGTTCGGCCTGCTCCATGCGCCGCTGACGAACTTGGCCGAAATCAACATCCTCTGGCTGCCGCCTGGGACGCGAACAGCCTGCAGCGATGAGCCCGCCGAGAAGAAGGACCATCAGAATCCGACCGGCCGGGTGCGGGGTCGTGGCCTCCTCCGCCAGCCGGACCATCACGCCGCCGGGCTCTCCAACCGAGTTTCGAAGGGCGGCTACCGGCCTCATCATTCGTCCTCGATCGGATTTTGCAGAGCGAGTCGCTCGGCGAGCGATTTGATCACCGCGACCGAGCCCTCCAGGGAGGCCCGAAACGTCGCCAAGAAGGACTCGATCTCGTCGTCTGGAACGCGAGTCCGGATGTCGTCCGCCTGCTTTTCGATGTCGGAGCGGAGCTTCACGAGTCCGCGGCGGATGGCCGGCTCGCAGTGCGGGTCGCTCTGAAGCAGATCCACTTCCGCCCCCACGGTGGTGGCAAAGTGGGCAAACTCTTCCGCGAAGATTTCGCCATGAGCCGACTTACAGCTGTTGAAGGCCTCGTCCATCGCCTCCCCGCCTTCGCTCGCCTGCATCCGGGCCGCTTCCAAAGACCGGTCGAAACTGACGCTCGTGACCACCAGCAGTTTTGCCATCCGCCGCAAGCAATATCGCTGCCGATGGAGCGAGACCGCCGCAGCCCGCTACTCGGGCGTCGCAGCACGAGCTTTCGTCAGTTCCCTCGCCAGGATCGGATGCGGAATCGCCAACGACTGGGCTTCCGTCTGCGTGAACTTTGCAACGATCACGGCGATCACCTCGCCCGTGGCGGCATCCACGACCGGACCGCCTGAGTTGCCGCCATTGACGGCCATGCTCAGCGCCCAACGGCTCGTTCCATCGTCGAGTCTCAACTCCGGCCCCAACCGCCCGTCGGTCGTAAGGTTCTCGAGCGTCGGGCCTTCGTCACCAGTACCGGGACTGCCTACGGCCACGATCCGCTGGCCATTGGTGTGTCGGTAGTCCTGGCTCAGGCGCAAGGGCCGAACGTCTGCGTCGATCGCCAGGAACGCCAGGTCATTCGCAACATCCTCGTGGAGCAGTTGGACGCGGAGTTTCCGCTTCTCCACCGATTGGTTGTCCGGAAACATCACCCCGAGATCCTGGATCAAGGCGTCTTCGACGACGTGGTAGTTCGTCACGAGGACCCCGGGAGCGATGACGAATCCGGAACCGTGCCCCTCGCCTGGAAGGGCGACGACGGCCACCGACTCCAAGACGGCCTGGATCGGGTCGCCGCCTCTCGCCTGCGACACTGCAGGCGGCTCGGCTTCCAGGCTGGCGGTTGGCCGGGAAGGCTCTGCCCGGGGTCGCTGGATCGCCGAACGTTTCCCACCCCCGCTCGCCGTGGGCCCAAGCGGCCGCCGTTCGAGGGTGTCGGCATGGCGAAACTCGGGCACCGTTTCGATGGCCGCCGAGGTGGTTTCCGCGGGCACGGGCTTCCGGCCGAGCGTCAGCACCACCACACCCGCTGCGACCGCACAGCCGCCCAATGCCAGGAGCGCAAGAGCCACCCACCGCAGACTTGGCGACCGCACCCGTCCAGTCGCTGCGATCCTGACCACCGGCGGAGGAGCCACACGGGCGATCGCCTCCGGTGCCACGGGACTCTTCGAAACGACGGACTGCGGGGCTACAAGCGGGACTGCCGCAGATACGGGCCGCGCTGAATCATGCCCACTCGGCAATCGAACCTGGGGGTCTGCCGCGAGCGACAACTCACCGGAGCTGAACACCAACCTGGCACCGCAACCAGGGCACGAAAGTCCGGCTTTCGGTGGTGGCGAAGCAACCACGAGCGACCTGCGGCAGGCTGGACACGCCAGTCTTTTCATTGCAGCAGGACCTAGTGAGGGAGTGGCAACGGCACCGCGTGGGCCGTTCTGGCCGAGCGACCCCGAACGAGGGATATTCTCACCCTGTGCCTCCAAGCCCGCAACCCCCCGCGGCATTCCGTTCGCGGCACCCTGCGTGTCCGAGTGGGTCGGTCGTCCGCTGCTCGCATTCCGGACGCGCTTGGGCGCGTTTGCGGCACGTTCGCTGCCAGCACATGCCTGCAGGACATCCGTCGCTTGACTGGGTCCCTACCCTGCAAGTATGGTCCAAGAAGCCGCGTCTCTGGCGCGAGACAGCGGACGTGTTGCACGCCACGTCATTCCGCCAACGGGGGCGAGCGTTGGCAGACCATCTGCAGAGAATATCCGCTGGTCTTGTCGCTTCATCATCCACCCATGGCGATGAGCTTGTCTTATGCGAACTGAAGTTTCTCGCCCGGACTGCTGCCGTGCCCTGCCCGGCATTGGCATCGCGATATCCCTGTTCTGCGGCTTGCCACAACTGGTTTTGACCGACACACTCCGAGGGTCCGATCTCCAGGCATCGACGGACAGCGCCGCAGCAGATGCCAAAAGAGACCTGTGCATTGCCCTGAATCGATCGCAGGACACTTCGAAGTTGGCGGAAAAGTTTTTTGAATTTTACGAAGGCAAGATCGTCTCGGCCACACAACTGCATCCGGATACGTTCGAGACCGGCCAGATCGGACCCCTTCCTCGGTTCAGGGTCGCACAAGTGCTGGGACCGAACGAAACGCTTGCGTCAATCGGCTCCATGATGTTCAAGCTCAAGAATTTTTCGACGGCTGATGTGGCCGATGACCAGTCTCTGCTTCTGCCAAGTTTCTTCCTCGTCCGTGGCACGGAAACCTACGACACCGTGGCCGGGAGCACGAACACGGTGTACGTGCTCGAGCCAGCGAAAGGCAATCTCCCGGCCGTGAAACCCACTCGGGTCTACCCGTGGTACAACCGAAGAGACGAGGTCGTCGTGACGGGTGAGTTCACGATCATCCGGGGGTCAAAAGCGGTTTTCTTGGTCGATGGTCAACACGTGAGCGTGCCGTTGACCAAGTTCACCCCCGGTGACCGCGACCTGATGCGGATCATCATGGACCGATATCCGCAGGCGCAGGCACCAGACAAGGCTACCGAGCCGCCGCCGGAGAAGTCTCCGGACAAGCCTGCTCCGCTACCAGTGGGCATCGACTGACGCCCTTGGTCCGCTCGCACCGCTCTGTCCTGCCGGTCGAGCGGTTCCATGCCGCATTGAGCCGAGTTGCGACGAGCGCGTGCTCGGCATCAGGCCGCGCCGACCGGCATGGGCTGGTGCTTCGCTGCGCCGACGTAGGCCTGACGGGCCTCGAGGCAGACGCGGCGAAACGACTCGGGCCGGCTCACGCCGGGGAGCCGCAGCGTCTCGATCGGGCCGCGACGGAAGACGAGGTCGCCGCAGGCAAACCATTCCTGGCCGGGGCTCACATCGAGGTCAATCGCATCGAAGGCGTCGAGGGTCACATACTGCATCACCTTGGGGTTGATGCCCTGTTCGATCGACACCCGGCGATTCGTCAGCCGATACCGCTTGATCGCCCACGGCAGCCGGAGCGAAAGATAGAGCATCAGGCCGATCGGAATCGTGGCCAGCAATGCGAGCCGACCGAGCGAGATCGGGCCGAAGCCCTCCCTGATCCGATACAGCCGACCGAGCGTCTTGCCCAGGCCGGTCGAGCCCACGCTCGGCCAGACGGTCATGATGGTCGCCTCGGCAACCGACGGGGGGACGACACCAGAAATGCTTGAAGTGGCGGCCATGAAGGATATGTGTCGGAAGGAAACCGTGTCGGGGGATCACAAGGGATTCGAAAGCATACAACCACGCGAAATCATAGCGGATCCAGTCGCATCCTCCAGCGACTCCGGCTACGGGGCCGCTCCCGCGGTATTGCCAGCCTTGATCCAGAGGATCGCCGCTCGGCAGCGGGCCGCGACCTCGTCCGCAGCGGGCTTGTCGGCCTCCCCTTCACGCCCCACGGCGGTGAGCGAGGGATCGATCGCCGCCAGCAGTTTCCGAATGGACTCCACTGGCAGACCAAGTCGCCTGCCCAGGCCGACGCGTCTGGCCAAAGGCTGATGGACTCCCATTCCAGCCACCCGCCCCGCCTCGTCCACGATCAACACGGCCTGTTCGTGAACCACATCCGTGCCCGAGCCATCTTGAAGTTCGTACACGAATCGCGAACGCTCGACCGCTTCAGCCGCAGTCAGCACGGTGCCGCGGGCCAGCGGCGGCACTGCCCCTCCGGCGGCCGCGGTGGCACTCGAGG
>JBJTPO010000633.1:0-3125 GCA_046075145.1 Planctomycetota bacterium | reverse complement strand
AAGGCCAGGCAGCGGTCGTCGTCGTGGACGATCCGGGCGGGCACCTCGCCCCGGATGATCCGGCCGAAGATCGTGTCAGCCATCCTGGGGCGTCGCCTCGGCGGCGGTGTCGGCGGCGCGGCGCCGCCGACGGGGTGGCTTCGGCATCGCCCACTCGCGGGTCAGCACCTCGAACACGTCGGGGGTCTCGTAGCGGACGATCGTCCGGCCTTCGGGCATCGGTCCGATGAGTTCGCGGAACACCGGCGCCCCGCGGAGGTCGAG
The DNA here is from genome assembly GCA_046075145.1 of Planctomycetota bacterium. Taxonomy (GTDB): domain Bacteria; phylum Planctomycetota; class Planctomycetia; order Pirellulales; family UBA1268; genus QWPN01. The sequence continues at coordinate 2,861 of JBJTPO010000633.1, read as the reverse complement.
GTCGGTCGAGCAGTCGTCGATGCCGATCTGGCGGTGGCTGGCCCGGAGGGCCTCTGGGGAGTCGAAATCGTGGATCACCAGTTCGCCGTCGGGACCGCGGCTCACGAGCCGCCAGGTGTTCTTCGCCATGAAATCAGCTGCTCCCGGCGGGACGACGGCCGGCCAAGGCGTCGTGATTCCGCACTCCGAAGAAGATCGGCATCGTGCCCGGTCGGGGCGAGGAGGGCCGGTTCACCGCTGCGCGGCCCGCACGGCAGGCGTAGGCCGCACCCCGGAACTTTTCGTCACGAGTGGCGCAGTCCGACCCTTGGCCGGGCCCATCGTGCCGTGCCGGAAGGCCGGATCCGGCCCGCGATCTTGAGGGCCAAGGCCGTCGCTTCTAGAATCGGCGACGGAGGGTATGCGAATGGTTAGCGGTCTGACTCGAAATCAGATGCCGGGAAACCGGTTGCGGGTTCGAATCCCGTGCCCTCCGCTCTAGAAAACAAGGGATAAAAACGAGGAAAAGGCCCCTGAAAAGGGGCTTTTTTCATGCGCCGGCCGAATCGCTGGTATTTGCGGTTTCGTCCGTGTTTGTCCTAGCATGTCGAGCGTTGCGGTTGCGCCCTGGTTGCGCCCGGCCCCGGGTTGCGCCCGGTTGCGCCGGGAGGCAGGAGCGGGTCCTGCCGGGCCGCGGCGACCGCCGGGAGCCACCGCCATGCCCAACAATCCCGAAGCCTCGCCGGGCCGGGGCAAGCCGTTCGCCTTCTCCGAGGCCCGGATCGCGGCCGCCTGCCGGCAGGCCCGGCCAGAGGATGCCGACGACCGCGGCCGGATCGTCTGGCGCGACGAGGCCTGTACGGGCCTGACGCTGCGGCTGAATGTTCAGACTCGATCGGCCGCCTTCTACTTCGTGGGGAAGGTGGCGGGCCGTGCTGTCCGTCGCGCCCTTGGGGATGTCGAGGTCGTGACGCTCCAGGAGGCCCGCGAGGCGGTCAACCGGCTGCGGTTCGACCGCACCGTGACCGCGGTCCTGACGCCCCGGCCGGCAGACGACGAAGCCGACGAGACGGGCGACCCGTCGCCCCCGGTTGGCGAGGTGGCCGACGCGATGATCGCGGCCCACCGGGCCGGCCGATGGTTGCCGGGCAACCGGACCCGGCCCCCGAGCGATCGGACGATGAAGTTCTACGCGGACCTTCGCCGGGCCCAACTGAAAGCCCACGAAGCCCTCGCCCTCGAGGCTTTTGCCGCGAAGCTGCCCGGAATCTATGCGAAGCTCCAGGGCACCGCACCGATCCAGGCGAATCGGTTTCTCCAGCTGGTCCGCAACGTCTACTCGTACGCGATCGCGGCCGGCCTCTGGACCGGCGCAAACCCGGCCACGGGCGCGGGGGCTAACCGGCTGACCAGGACCCCGGAGAAGCCACGGGAGCGGGTCCTGACGGATGCCGAGTGGCGGCGAATGGACAAGGCCATGGCGGCCGAGCCGATCGACCTGTGGCGGGACCTGTTCACGATGTCGATCGAGACGCTTCAGCGTATGGGGGCTGTGCGGCATATGCGGTGGGCTGACGTGACCCTGACCGGGGCCGATGCGGCCTGGAAGATCCCGGCTCAGTTCATGAAGGGCCGCAAGGCCGGCCACGTCGTCCCGCTGGTCAACCTCCCGGCCGCCCTCGAGATCCTGCGGCGCCGCCGCAAGGCCGTGCCGAAGTCCTGCCCGTGGGTCTTCCCGGCCGCCGAAGGTGATGGCGGCGCGGCCCGCAACTATGACAAGGCCTGGAAACGGATCCTGGAGCGGGCGGAACTGTGGAGCGAGGATCGCGACCAGCGCCCCAGGCCGCACGATTTGCGGCGAACCGGCGGCGCCAGGATGACGGAGGCGGGGGTGCCACTGCAGACCGTGACGCGAGCCCTGGGGGACGCACCCAGTTCAGCCGGCATGGTGGCCCGCGTCTACGCGCAAGTCGTCGACGACGCGCTCCGGGATGCGTTCGCCGCCACGTCGAAGCGCCGGCCTCGAGGACGATAGCCGCGGGATACGCCCCGCGCTCGTGACGGTCCCGGGCCTGTTTGTTCTCCGGCCCCTGCCGCCGGCGCGGCAAAGGCCGACCGCACGCGGGCGTCGCCGGCCGAAAACCAGCGGCTCGCGGACGGCCGCCGAGAGCGGGGGCGGCCCCCTCTTGCAGGTTTTCCCGGAATCCGTACTATCCGGTTTATACGCCTACATTTCGGGACGCTCCGCCTCAACGCGAGGCGGCCACGCGACCCGGAATGTGAGGTGTGAAAATGTCTCTGCCGACTCCCTCGGCCAGCCGCCGCAAGGCCACGAAGCCCGGCGATGCCCTCGCGGATCTCTGCCTCCGCGACGATGCGCTCCTGACGACCAGGCAGGCCGCCGAGTTGGTCGGCCTCAGCGCGAAGACGCTCCGACAACTCCGCTGCGACCGGGCCGGCCCGCGCTGCTTGAAGCTGGGGGCCAGCCGGCAGGCCAGGACCGTCTACCGTCGATCAGACCTGGAGCGGTGGATCCGGGAGTCGGCCCGCATCGTCGGCGGCAAGTGAGGGGCCATCCCGTGAAGGCTTCCACCGCCCAGACGATCCTCCGCGAACTGGCCCGCGTCGCGGAGGCGAGCTACCGCCGCGGCTTCGCCCACGGAACCGCCACGGCGGCCGGCCACCACGATCTGGTGGTCGACGTGTCCGCCTGGAGGCGGTTGGTTCCGCTCGATCGCTCGCCAAGCCCGATCGGCGGCCGGCCGATGTCCGCGGTAGATCGCCTCGAGCACCAGGCCCCGGACCTGGTGCGGCGGCTGCGGACGCTGATCGACAAGTGACCACCACCGCCCACCAGCGGCGGCCGGGTGCAAGCCCCGGCG
>JBJTPO010000632.1:0-6338 GCA_046075145.1 Planctomycetota bacterium | reverse complement strand
TTCTCCTGGACTTCGAAGGGGTGGAGTTGTTGTCGAGCGCAGCCCTGGGCAAGCTGATCACGTTCGACCGCAAGGTGAAGACCTCGAAGGGGCGGCTCAAGATGTGCGGCGTCGCGCCCGGCATCCTCGAGGTGTTCCAGGTCACCAAGCTCGACAAGGTGTTCGATATTCGGCCCGACGCGGCCAAGGCCCTGGCGGCCTTCTGACGGCACCGGCCGCGGCACGACCGGCCGGAGGCGGAGCAACGGCATGGCGGAGCAACCCTCGACAGCGGCGTGGCGGCAGTCGGTCAAGCTGCCGAGTGAGCGGGGCTCGAGCCGACTGGTGACCGACCAACTACTGGAGCAGCTCGGCCAGCACGGCTGGCCGCCCGACGACATCTTCGCGATTCATCTCGCGGCCGAGGAGGCGCTCGTCAACGCGGTCGTCCACGGCAATCGCCTCGATCCGAAGAAGACGGTCCACGTGGAGTGTGAGGTGTCGCCCGAGTTCGTCCGCCTCGAGGTGACCGACGAGGGGGCCGGCTTCGATCCGGCGAGCGTGCCCGACTGCACGCTCGAGGAGCGGCTCGAGGCGCCGAGCGGCCGTGGCGTGATGCTGATGCGGTCGTTCATGACGCGGATCGCCTACAATGCCAAGGGCAACAGCGTCGTGCTTGAAAAGCGGCGAGCCGACAAGCCGGCGGAAGGCTGAGCCGCCCGGCAACCCTCGCTTTCGCCTCCGCGGCCCGCTATTCTAAAGGGCTCGATTTTCCGTCGATCCCCGATAGCTCAATGGTAGAGCGGCCGGCTGTTAACCGGTAGGTTGTAGGTTCGAGTCCTACTCGGGGAGCTTTCTTCGCGGCATGCCGCACCGGCTCGCATCGAGCCGCACGAGGGGGCGTCTTTCAGACAGCGCCGTCCGGCAAAAGAGGCTGGAGCGCTGCCAGGATCGTCCGAGCCTTCTCGATCGCCTTCGTCGCGCTCGCGAGGGATGCCTCGGCAACGCCGCCGTAGTCGGCGGTCTCACGAAGATCCAGCAAGAAGTCGTAATCACGACCAAGGTCCACGGAGAGAGCGCCGGACTGAATGAGGTCCCGATGGAGGGCCGCCCGCACAGCCGTGTGCTTGGTGAATTCCATGCCGCGCCCCGCGAGCGTCGCGGTGACCCCGTGAAACGCGGCGTAGTACGCTCTTGATGCCGCTGAGTCCGGGTCGGTGTCGAGAGTTGCCTCGGCGGCAGCAAGCGAACGCATCGCCTTTGTCCATTGACTGCGGATGAACTCCTTCATGCCGCAACACCCGAACGGCGTACCTCACGGAGGAGCGGGCTGTCGCCCTGCTCATACTCGTCGCGTGCCAGGGGCTTCACGCTGACGCGACGACCGATCCGCAGGGCAACCGGATACACCGCTGCAAGTCCTCTCTCCAGTTCGTCGCCGTAGTCGCCGGACAATTTATCGAGAACGGCCATGACGTCGATGTCGCTGTCCGGCCTGGCATCCCCACGGGCTTCAGAACCGAAGAGGACGACAGCGTGCAGCCGTTCGCCGTAGGCCTCCGAAAGCCGTTCTTTGAGTTCAGCGAGTATCCGGGACGCGATCACGGCAGTTTCCCTGGCGATCAGATGATGACCTCATTCTACCGCCACCAGCATGCGACCTCCTGCGGTCCGGTGCGGACTTCGCCGTGCGTCGGATTCTGCGTCGCCCTCTCGCAAAACCCACGATATCCCCGCAGAAAACAGCGGCTGTGACGAATCCTACTCGGGGAGCTTTCGTGGCACCGGCAGGCATGTGCCGGCACCTGCTACCTTCTTCGCCATTCGCATGATGGCGCCGCGCCACAACGACAGGCACGCGGGAACCGAACGTTCGTTCCCACCCCGTGTTCCTCTACGGTGAGGCCATGGTCAGAACACCATTCGCCCTCCAAGGACTGCTCATGCCCGCCGACACGGTTCTGGTCCTCAACGCCACCGGCAAGGTTGGCCGCAACGTCTGCCGAGCGCTGGTGGAAGCGGGGTTTGATGTCTCTGGCACCACCAGGTCGGCCAACAGCACGCTCATGGGCCAGGGCGTGAAACCGGTGGTGTGCAACTACACGGTCCGGAGCGATCTGGACCGGGCCTTCACGGAGACGGGGGCGAAGAAGGCCTTCGTGATGACCGACTACTTCCGGGCAGCCAAGTCCAACGCCGAGGTGGAGTTTCGCCAGGGCCGTGACGCCATCGACGCGGCGAAGGCAGCGGGCGTCGATCACCTCATTTTCATGAGCGTCGCAGACGCCGAATGCTTCGATAAACACACGAAGCATCTCAAGGCCAAGGTGGAACTGGAGGAATACCTTCGCCAGTCAGGTGTTCCGTTCTCGATCCTGCGACCCTGCGCGTTCTTCGAGAATCTCGACGATGCCGCCAACTGGAACCCGCTGAAGAAGGGTGCCGTCACATTCCTGACGCTCCAGGACTGCAAGTACTGTGCGACCTACGACATCGGCCGTGCGGCGGCGATTCAGTTCCGCAATCCGTCGGAATGGCTGGGGAAGAGCCTCGACGTGATCGGCTGGCAGGGAGATCTGAAGCAGGTGGCAGACGCGCTCTCGAAGGTGAGCGGAGTGCCGGTCAAAGCCAAGCTGGCGATGCCGATTTTTCTGCGGCGGCTCCTCCTCAACGACTTGCACCACATGTTCCTGTATTACGAAGTGTACAAGGGGCCTCGGGGCACACCTGAAGCGTTCAAGAAGGTCGTGCCGGACGCCCTCTCCGCCGAAGACTGGTTCCGCTTCCACGGCCGGTACGCCAATGGTGAGTCCATCGTGGGGCAGACCATGATCGGTTGAGCGAGGTGGTTGATGTCATCCGCGACCCAGATTCGGCACGGCGGGCAGGCGTTGGATCATGCTGGCAGCATGACGCGTCTGGCTCGTGCTCGTGTCAGCGGTATGGCGGCGGCCTTGTGGCTGGCGACCGTGACCGGCGCACCGGGGCAGGACGATGCCCGCGTCGCGGCTGTCCTCGCGGCCGACGATGCCCGAATCGCGGCCATGACGGCCGCCGACCCCGAAGCCCTGGCCCCGCTCCTCTCGCCCGAGCTGCGGTATTCGCACTCGAATGGCACGGTCGATACGAAAGACTCGTTTCTGAAGCTCATCGGCGGCAAGACGATCTGCTACGTCGCCTACCGTCCGATTGAACGGGGCATCCGATTCGCCAGTCCCGAGATCGCCCTCGAGCACGGCCGCGCCGAAGTCGTCCTGGAAAAGAACGGGGCTCGGACCGAGGCGACGTTCCTGTTCCTCGCCGTGTGGCGGCTGGAGGAGGGCCAGTGGCGGTTTCTGGAGTGGCAGTCGGCCCGGCCGGCCGCCACGCCCTGACACCTAATCCGCTGCCGGCTCACCGGCCCCACGGGGTGCGGGCCCAGGGGGTCGTCGCCCAGGGCGTGGCCGAGCCGGCTGCCGGAGGGCCGCTTCGCGGCGTCGGGGCTCCGAACGGGTTTGGCCCGGGGCCGAGGGGATAGGGATAGCCGCCGCCGTAGACCGTGATGCCCGGCCGCCCGGCCGATTGGGGCACGACGGGCACGCCCACCGCGACGTTGCTGAAGTAGGTGTTGCGACGGCCCTGCCCCGCCACCAGGCCATTGTTGTAGAGCGTCAGGTTGCCGACCCGCTGCCCCACGAGGCCGTTGTTGAAATACTCCGTCCGCCCCATCCGCTGCGACACCAGGCCGTTGGCGTAGAAAGTGTTCCTGCCCACCGCGACGCTGTTGCCACCCCAGTTGCCCAGCCCAAATCCCTGCTCGGCGGCGGCAGGCTGCGGCAGGCAGGCAGCGGCCATGACGGCCAGGGCGATCGCGGCACGGGGAAGCGTCATCAGGCTCACCTGCAGGCTGGCGAACGGGGCACTCCCCCAACCATACCCCGCCACAGCGGGCCATGCCGGGCTCGGCGGGCCGGTAAACTCGGGGCGCTTGTGTCCCCGCCCCTTTTTGGAGTCCCCGGCCGCCGATGGCTTTCCTGGACGACGACTTCCTGCTTTCGAGCGACCCCGCCCGCGACCTCTACCACCGGGTGGCGGCCCACCAGCCGATCGTCGACTACCACTGCCACCTCTCCGCCAAGGACATCGCCGAGGATCGCCGGTTCGCAAACCTCCACGAGGCCTGGCTCGAGGGAGACCATTACAAATGGCGGGCGCTGCGGGCCGACGGCGTCACCGAGGAATTGATCACGGGCTCCGCCCCGCCGCTCGAAAAGTTCCGGGCCTGGGCCCGGACGGTGCCCCACACGCTCCGCAATCCTCTCTTCCACTGGACGCACCTCGAACTGCGGCGGCACTTCGGGATCGAGACGCTGCTGGAGGAGTCGTCCGCCGATTCGATCTGGCAGGAAGCCAACCGGCAACTCGCCACCGCCGACCTCTCGGCCCGCGGGATCCTGGCGCGGTTCAAGGTGGAGCTCGTCGGCACCACCGACGACCCGGCCGACCCGCTCGATTGGCACGCGACGATCGCGGCCTCGAACTGCCCAACCAGGGTGGTACCCACCTTCCGGCCCGATCTGGCGCTCACGGTGGGGCGGCCCGACCGCGTGCAGGCCTGGGCCCGTCGGCTCGCCGAGATCTCCGGGATCGCCACCGACACCTTCCCCGGGTTGCTCACCGCGCTCGAAAAACGGCACGCCGACTTCGCCCTGGCCGGCTGCCGGGCCACCGACCACGGCCTCGAATACCTCCCCGATGCCGACTGCTCCGACCGTGAGGCGGCCGGAATCTGGCACAAGGCCATGGGCGGCACCCCCGCCACGCCCCTCGAGGCCGAGCGGTTCGCCATGCGGATCATGCTCCACGTCGCGCGGCTCAACCACACGGCCGGCTGGGTGACCCAGCTGCATCTGGGCCCCTTCCGCGACCCCAACCCGCTCCTGGCCGCCACGCTCGGCTCCGACGCCGGCTGCGACACGATCGGCGACGCCCGCCAGGGGCCGGGGCTGGTGCGTTTTCTGGGCACGCTCGCCGCCGAAAACTCGCTTGGCCGCACGATCCTCTACAACATCAACCCGGCCGACAACGCGCTCTTTGCCGCGCTGCCGGGCTCGTTCCAGGACGGCCTCACGCCCGGCACGATCCAGTGGGGCAGCGGCTGGTGGTTTCTCGATCAGGAACGTGGCATGCGGGGGCAGATGAACATGCTCTCCGACATGGGACTCCTGTCGCGGTTCGTGGGCATGGTGACCGACTCGCGGTCCTTCCTCTCCTACCCACGCCACGAATACTTCCGCCGCATCCTCTGCGACCTCGTCGGGGGTGACGTGGCCACGGGCCGGCTGCCGGATCGCCGCGATTGGCTCGACCCGCTCGTCACGGCCATCTGTTCCGGCAACGCCCGCGCGGCCCTGGGGCTCGGCGCGGCCTCGGCCTGACGAGCAGCCTATGACACCCTCTCATCCCGGCCGCTCGCTGTTTCGCCTGCTCGTGCTGCCGCTGGTGGGGCTGGTGCTGGCGGCGGTGGTCGCCAACGTGGCCTTCGCCGCCTTCCTCGCCGCCCGGCGGGCGTTCGAGGCCGCCGAGGCCCAGCAGCGGCGGGTCGCCGCCGCGCTCGAGTCGTCGCGGGTGGCCTTCTCGCCGCAGGTGCTCGAGACGCTCGCCCGGCTCACGGGCTCCGAGTTTCTGGTCTGGAACACCGCGACAGCCACCGCCGGCCTGACGACGCTCCCGGCCGCCGTGCTCGCCCGGCACGACCCGGCTGAAATCGCCAGGGCGGCCGGCGGCAACATCCTGCTCGACGGCCGCCGCTACAACGTGGGCACTGCGGAGTCTCGCGGCGTCCGCCCCCAGACGGTGCTCGTGCTCACGCCCGTCTCGAGCCTCGTGCACACGACGCTGGAGGCGATCTGGCCGGTGCTGGCGGTGGCCGCCGCGACGCTTACCGTGCTCGTCCCCCTGGGCCTCGTGGCCACGGCGGGCCTGGCCCGCCGGATCGTGGCCGTGGAGCGGCACGTGGCCACGATCGCCGCTGGTCGATTCGGCGAAAAGCTGGCTGACATGGCCGCCGTCGGTCGGGCTGCTCCTGACGACATCGGCCGGCTCGTCGCCGGCGTCAACCACTTGAGCGGCACGCTCGCCCAACTCCGCACGAACCTCGTGGCCGGCGAGCGGCAGCGGCTGCTGGGTCAGCTCGCCGCCGGCTTCGCCCACGAGCTCCGCAACGCCGTCACCGGTGCGCGGCTGGCGATCGATCTGCACCGGCGGCGCTGCGCAGGCGGCGCGGTGTCCGACGACAGCCTCGAGGTCGCCGGACGACAGCTCGACATCCTCGAGGAGGAGGTTCGCGGCCTGCTCGCACTCGGCAGGCCTCCCGCGAC
>JBJTPO010000631.1:0-6628 GCA_046075145.1 Planctomycetota bacterium | reverse complement strand
CTTATCCCGAAAGGTGGTCGCTGAGGGCAGGCGTGCTTCCTTGCCCTTCAGGATCGCCTCAACCGGCTCGAATAGGCTGCCGCCAGGCAAGCAGGCCGAATAAAGAAACTCATCTGTAACAGGACTGTTGATCTTGCCCATGCGGGTCTCGTCCCAACAGGCATGCACGACCCGGAGGCCGTCGAGATCGAGCCAAAGCGGCAGCGTCCGAAACCAGTCGAGGTACGAGGCCAGTTCGCCAGCCGGAACCTGCCGCATAGTCTCGGCGTGCTGATTCGAGTTTTTCTCGTTGTGCGGCCGGAGGTATTCGTCGGGTTTGTCGGGGTGCGGCGTGTGGAAAGCCAAGGCGTTGAGTTCGTGGTTGCCCAGCACGGACAGGGCCGCGCCGGACTCAATCATCGGTCGGACGATCTCCAGCGTCTCGCGAATCTTGGGGCCGCGGTCGATGAAGTCACCGAGGAAAATGGCCTGGCGCTCGGGGTGCCGGTAGATGCCGCTCTGCCTCGAGTAACCGAGCTTCTTGAGGAGCCGCTGCAAGGCGTCAGCGTGGCCGTGGATGTCACCGATGAGGTCGTGCATGTGTCATTCACCCGACACCATGACAAAAGCCTGGCGGATAATCGGCATGGCGTGGTCGATCTGGTCAGCATCCTTGATGCGGAGCAAAACGCCTCCCTCATGCTTGGCGTTCACGACAAACTTCCATTCGGTTGCGTCCTGGGCGAGGCCGTGCGGGTCGTCGATCTCGGCGTGATCAAGGGGTAGGAGCAGGCTGAGTCGCTGTTTCCTGGGTAGCACCTCCAGGAAAAACCCTGGGCCGTGGTAACTGACCGACTTCACCTCCGCCAGTTCGAGGATGGCCGGGTCAATCTGCTTGATCTGCTCGCGAAGCTGCTCGAACAGAGCCCTGGCTGGTGTGCTCATCGGGACTTTCGCCACGTCGCGCCGCTGCGCGAGTTCGCGCAATTCGGCCTGTTTGGCCTTCTCGACAAGTGCGGGATCAACCTGCAGGACTGGCCAGATCTGCAGAGCGCGGTCGGCAAGGATGTGGCCCCGCTTCTCGATTTCGTCGGTTGTCCACTGTGGCTGCTCACGTACGAACTTGTTGAGACGGACGGAGCTCTGCTCGAATCCCCCGGGGATCATTTTCTTTTCGTCAAATGCCCGATCGGAATACGTGCTGTTGTAGCCCGTCAGCGTGAGGTTCCCCAGCCGGTGAACCCAGGTCTTCTGCACCGTTTTCCAGTCAGGGCCGAGCATCCGTTGCCAGGCCTCCGGCAGCCTCTCGTTCTGCGGAAGTATGTGCTCGATCGTGTAGTTGCTTGTATCGGTCGGCTCTCGACTCCCATGATTCTCCAGCCGGTCGAGCAGATAACTGCAGACCCGGAGGGCATAGATGTCGCGGCTCAATAGCTCGCGGCGAAAGTCGGCGTCCGTCGGAAAGCGATACGCATCACGAAGCCGGGCGATCCCGACCTCAAGATCGGTGAGCGGCGACTCGTCGCTGATGTGGTAGGCGAGGTTCGCAAACACCTGCCAATAGCTGCGGGTCTGCTCTCCGCAGATAGCACGTCGAAACACATAGCTCTCGACGACACCGATCGCCCGACGGAAGTCGTCGATCGACAACGATCCGCACCTCTCGTGACAGTCGAAAAGCCGCATGACGAGCAAGGCCGGCACGTCCACGAGCCGCCGCAGCCGGGCCAGATCGTCTGCCAGGGCGGGAATGACTTTCGCGTCGCTGCTAAACGCCGCATGGTAGCGCCCGAACCGGAGAAGCTCGGTGAGCAGGGGCTCCAGGCCGCCGCACGACTGCTCCAGTCCAGGGAACTCTCTGCGGAACGACTGGTGGATGTCGTCGGCCTTCTCCTGCTTCGTTGCCTGAGTCTTGAAGGCAATGTAGTCACGAAGGAATGCATCAAACGTCTTTTCCGATCCGCGAAACAGCCCCTCCAGCTTGCTCCAATAAGACTCGTAGAGCGAAGTCTGCTTTTTCTCCGGTAGCCGCATCAGGATGAAGTTGCGGATGAGGTCGGATTGACTCAGGTCGATGCCGGTTGAGTTCAGGCTCTCGAAGATGAGTTGCGGGTTGTCACCAGAGTCGAGAGTGACGTCCACGACGACAAGTCGGCCGATCCCTCGATAGATGTCGGCCGGGTCCGCCTGTGCCACCTGCTCCCGGAAGTATTCGTAGTTCTCTACGATTCGCTCCGAGCGGTTCGCAGGGAGTTCGGAAGACTCCAGAATTGCATGGAGCGTTTCCTGGTCGTGTCGCCGCAGTACGAGCTTCGGTCGGCGAGTTCCCTCCTCGTTCATGTTCTTGAGGAAATAGGCTTCGAGGCGTGCCGCTGTCGGACCTTCCTCGTCCCCCTGCCAGTTGGTTTCCCGAATATGGTCGCGCAGCGCGGCAAGCAGAAGTGTGAGCGTGGTCACCCGCTGTTGACCGTCGATCAGCAGCCATCGCGTGAAGGCCGCGGACGTGTCGCCAGTCGATACGTAGACGAGTGAGCCCAGGAAGTGTTGCCGAGTGGTCGTGTCTTGGGCAATCAGCAGGATGTCGGTCCAGAGCTGCTCGCACTGACTCTCCGACCAGCGGTAGTCACGCTGAAAGACAGGCACGACAAACTGTGTCGTGCCGTTGATGATCTTTGTGAATGGGCTGTTGACCGCTTTCATGGAATGTCTTTCGGACTCAAGTTTCCGCGGAGGCAGAGGATGGCTTTGATTGCCAAGACAGTCGGGCGATCAAATGTCGCCCATGTGCCGCCTCAGGAGAGCGGCCGTCTGGGGGATCTGATTTTTCTCGAGCTCCAGCAGGTATTGGGACGGGCTCTTTGGTGGGTTCCGCATGCTGGCTCGATGCATCTTCACGGCAGCAAGGAACACCGGCGGTGAAAGGTCGAATTGACACACGAGGAAGTCGTCCGGGTGAATCGCTTCGATGGCGTACGGCCGGAGGGTTTCCTCGGGAAAGTCGTCGAGGTTGAAGGTGACGACAGCATCTGCCTGCCCGACGATCGCTGCAGCAAGAACGTGGCGGTCTTTCGGGTCGGGCAATACAAGGCCTTCCGACAGGTGCTGGTAGCCCGTCACCAGAGCATCCAGGGCATGCGCATCCATTTCGTCGCGAGTGCGAATGGCGTCCGCCTGGTTCTTGTCCGGATACTTTTCGAGGAAGGCCTGCATCCACTCTTCGTGAATGTCATTCGTCCATCGCCCCCGGAACAGTTCCGTCGCCCCAAGGTACATCAAGAGACTGCGGAGGCGAGCCGGAAAGAGCACGCACGAGTCGAAGATGACCGTGAACGGTCGCATGGTCACTCGTTGCCGAGTTCCTGATCGAGGGCCGAAAGTCGCTCCAAGGCTTCGAGTCGTTTGCGTGCATTGCGTTCCTTGTACTGCATCACGTCGGCGAAGCGGACGCGACGGTGCGTACCGACGAGATGGAATGGAATGTCACCTTTTTCGAGCCGCTCGATGAGGAACGGCCGAGACACTTTCAGCAAGTCGGCAGCCTGCTGGGTCGTCAGTTCTGCATGGACCGGGATGAGCGTGATCGCGTTGCCTTCTGCCATCTCGGCGAGGATCCGCCGAAGCAGCTGAATCGCGGCGGCTGGAATCGCCACCGACTCCTCCGCGCCGTTCTCCGCTTCGACACGGCACCGCACGCGCTTCCGCGACCGCGCCGCGAGAAAGGCGGCCAGTCGCGCGCTCGATTCCCGGGCGACCCGCGTGTCTTCCTCGGTGGGCGAAACGGGATCTTCGAAATCGGTGATAGCTGTAGCCATTGGCGATGTCTCCTCTGGAATGAACACTATCGTCCAATCGCAGCAAAAGAAACAACCGCAATATCCGAAGCCGCGAAACCACCCCCAAAAAGCACGTTTTTCTCGGGATATCGGCTAGGACACGGTGGCGGCGTCCTGGATGTCCTTCAGCGTCCGACCGTCGGCCGCCTTCCACTCCACGCGGCCGTTAGCGGGCCGGCCGAGCATCACGCCGGCTGCCAGTGACGGGGAGGCGAAGAGGTAGTCCTGAACGAGATGGAGGCAGTCGCCGTCCGCGATAAGCACTTTCTGGCGGATGAGCTCCTCTCGCATCTCTCGCATGTTCGCGTGCGTCGAGGGGGCCATTTTGTCGTCGCTGACCGCCTTCGAGCCGGCCCGCACCACGAATCCGGCTGCCGTGTCGGCGCCTGTGGCTTCGATTCCCTTGGCACGGAGGTAGAGCGTGACGCCGCCTGAATCCGACGGTGTGTTGCCTGCCGCGGCGGTTTCCGCGGATTCGAACAGCGCGTAGCCAAGAATCGGCAGGCACAGCAGGATGTCGTCGAGGAAGCCTTCGGCAAACGCTTCCTCGGCCTCGGAGAGCGACGGCGGGGCCGGCATGTTGCCGTTTTCCAAGGCGGATCGCTTGGCCGCGCTGGCGAGCTCGACCAGCCGAGACTCGAGCCGCTGAACGTGGGCCTTGTTGAGATTCGAGTCTTTGCTCGTGAAGACGACCGCGTGGGTCCAGAAATCCTTGTTGCGGGCATGCTGGTCGAGGCGAGGCTTTACCGGGTCACCCTCGCCCACGTAGAGGGCAGGGAGCGAAGACGTTTCTGACGGCCCGACGAGCAGGTAGACGCCGGTGCGGTCAAGTTCCGGTCGGGCTCGGCTTTCGGCGAACATCGGCCGCGGAATCACGAGGCCGCGGCCGGTCCAGTTCGATTTCTCCACGACCTTGATTCCCTCGGGATCGCCCGCGGGAAGGAACACGTTGACGGAGAAACCGCGGCGAATGGTGTGTGAAAATGCCATGGGGCGATCTACTGGTTGGGAAGCGATTGCGTTCTGAGGTTTTGAGGCGGGCTGGCGAACCCTATAATTCGCCGGTTTCTTCTGCTTCATCCGCCATGTGTGGAAGGAAGTCTTTCGCCGTCCGCAAGGGCGGCGATTGTTTTTGCCAGGCGAGGGTTTTGCGGTTGAATTTTGCCGGTCGGGGGCCGATAATGGGGACAGACCCTGGCGCTCTCGAATCCCTAAGTTCCACTTGGGGCACGCCGCAAGGCATAGAGAGCACGGGGTTTTTTTATTGTTTGGTTTTGCTCGGATCGCGCTCATGGTCCGCCGGAACCAACTTCCAGTGGCGATATGGATGCCGCCACCGGCTCGAGATGTCTCCCGCGATCCCTGTCGATTCCCCGATGTTGAAGTTTGGGTAGAGCTGTCTGATCCGATTTGAGATCAGCCGATACAGCTCATGCTTCGCCCTCGTTCGCTTTCCTCGCCGCGTCATTCCTGGCGGCTTGTGAAGATGCTTGTTGTTGAGGCGAAAGGTCATCGCGCCGAGTACGACGTCGAGGCACTGCAGAAGCACGTGATCGTGTGAAGCGACCTCTGCGATCTGCAACGGATCGAACTGCACGTCTGCCGATCGCATTTCAGGATTATGCGTAAGGCCAGCGACGTATGACTTGAACTGTGCCTTCTGCTCAGTGCTGCCCGGCATTGAGTCGATGTTGAGTCGCACGCGGACGGGGCCGGCCAAGTCCGACCGACAGTGCTGCAGGCCGAATGCGTGCTTGATGAACTGGTAGTAAAGCAGGTGGTATGCCGCCTGTTCCTGATCTGTCGTGAGACCGACCGGGACGTACTGATTGCTTGTGAACATGATTCGCACCTTCACCGTTCCTTCGGCCATGAGGTCAAATAGTTCGTCAACGATACCGCCGTACTTGGACAGGTAGTTTGCCGTGACCTTCTGCCACTTGATTTCGTTGAAGAGGTTGTGGCGTCGCTTGCAGGCCTCCAGGCGATCGATCGTTGGCTGCAGATCCTGCGAGTGGACAAGGATGCCGCCGTAGAAGTTGGAGAAGTACTCGCCCGTGCGGTCCGACTCATCGGTGTAGATGACAAGTTCTTGGGCCATGGTTCAGGTGCAGTCGGCATCGAAAAGCGACGGGCCGCCGGTGGGGTTCTTTCCACGTGGGCCACGTTTGGTGCCCTTTTTGGTGGACGGCGGCGTTTGGGCTTGGGTGGCGGATTCGGCGGCGGCGCGGCGGTGGTTTTCGGCGAGGAGACGCTTGAGGAGTTCCTTGCGGGCGGCGGGGGAGATCGTGTAGCGGACGCGGTCGTTCTCCGGGAGCGTCTCGACCTCGTAGAAGGCGTGCTCCAGAGGCAGATCCTGCCAGCCGTAGGCGTCGCGGACCGCCGTGTCGAGCTCCACGTGCAGGCGACGAAGCTCGATGATGCCCGCAAGGGCCTGCTCAGGCGTGAACGACAACGCCCCCGCGCGGTGCTCCTCGGGGATCAACTCGCCGCGAGGATCCTTCTTCGCCCGACTCGCAAAATGCTTCGCCAGATCCCCCTCCACCTCCCGCGAGTGAAAGAGGTTGTAGACGTCCGTCAACCCCAGCCACAGCGACAGCATCAGTTTACGACGATGCTCGTGGTAGCGCTCGCCGATCTCCGCCAGCCCCGCACTCGGCGTCTGCCACAGGCCTTCAGGGAAGGCAAAGGTTTCGAAGCAGTCGGATGGCGAGTATCGGAGTCGTGTTTCGAGGGAGCCGCTGTATTTGCGAGCCCAGACTTCATGTAGGGAAGACTGAACAACTGAGTAATGATCCCACCGATCAGACGTGAAG
>JBJTPO010000630.1:0-1857 GCA_046075145.1 Planctomycetota bacterium | reverse complement strand
GGGACAGCGAGCACAACCTCAAGCTCGTCGAGCGGGTGCCGGCCGTGTATGCCGACCCATCGGCGCCGGCCGATCCGGCGGCCCGGGGGCTGACGACCGTTCAGGTGCTCACGGGAGCGGGCACGGCGTTCGTCGCTCCCGACCATGCGATCCGCCTGTCGAGGGTCGTTCATGGCATGACTCGGACGCTGGCGATCGTCGAGGCGACGCCCGACATGGCCGTGCCCTGGACGAAGCCCGACGACGTCGAGTTTGACCCGGAGGAGCCGCTGGCCGGCGTCGGCAACCCCCGACGCCCGGGAGGCGCGTTTGCCGTGGGGATGATGGAAGGGAGCGTGCGGATCCTCACCCCCGACGTCGAACCCGAGGTGTTCAAGGCGCTCGTGACGCCCAGCGGCGGCGAGCCGGTGGGCCTCGACTGACCGCCCGCGGTATGCTCGCGGCCCCCGTGCCCGAGCAGTCATGACCGAACCCGCGCCGCGTTCCCCCGCTCCCATCGACGTGCTGCAGATCGAGCAGTCGCTGCGGGCGGCCGTGCCGGAGGCGATCTTTGCGCCGGCGCGGGTGGTGCGGCGGATCATCCGGGCCGATCTCGACCTGTCGCTGGTGCGAGCCAGGGTGCCACACCGGGAGAGCGTGGCACTGTCCCCAGCGCGGCTGCTGGAGCTGGCCGACGATTTCTGGGGGCTGCCGCCGGAGCTGCCAGCCACGATCCTGCTCGTGGCCCGGCCGGAGCGGGAGGAGTTCGCCGCAGCCGGGGAGCAGGGCCTGCTCCGCGAGTATTGGCGGCGGCTGTTTCACGGCTGTGTCGATCTGGCGATCCGCAGCCTGCTGGCGGAGGAGCCGGTGGACGGCCCCGATTTCCAGGGGCTGGTCGCGCGACTGGGCGAGCCCGCCGTCGCGGAAGCACGAACCGTGCTCGCCCAGGAGTCAATGCTCCGCGATCCCGACGACCGGCGGGAGACGGTGGCCGAGTTGGTGGCCGTGATCCTGGAGTTTGCCGTCTTTTCGCCCCGGCTCCTGCCGGCCTGGTTTCCGGCCCTCGAAGATCCGGATGCCACGATCGACTTCCTCGACCGGCTGGTGGATGCCGACGCGATCCTGGCCCGCACGCGGCCCGCCGGGCTCACGCAGCCGGGGACCTCACCGCCCGCCGCCATCCGGACGGATACGCCGGCCTCCCCTGCCGGGGCCGGTCGGTTCACACGCCGCTGGGTGGGCTTCACGCGGCGCCGGGCCATGGCCGCCGCTCAGCGGGGCAACGATGTGCGGGCAGCGCTGCTCTTGTGGCGGGTGCGCACCCTCGCCGGCGGCGTTTCGGAAGCAGGAGACCTGGCCGGCCAACGGCTTGCGGCGCGCGTGGATGGACTCGTGCGCCGGCTCGAACGGGCGGTCGGGCTGGGCGAGACCACCGCGGCCGACGCCAGGAACGTTCTGACGCTGCTCGTGGACCGGGCCGGCGGATCCGCCTGGTCCCAGCCCGCCCGCCTGCTCTACGACCTCCAGAAGATCTGCGTCGACTCGGAGCGGGAAAGCTATCGCACCCGGCTGCTGTCGTGGGCCTTCACGCTGGGCCGCGTGCCGCTGATCCGGCCGCTGCCCAATCAACGGGTCGCGCTCGTGCACCGGCACGCCGCGGCCGCCCTGCGTCGGCTGCCGAAGGTTGCCCTCCCGGAACCGCTCGCCAGCCAGGCGACCAGCCTGCTCACGTCCGCCTTCGAGACGAGCGAGGCCGCCGTTCGCGAGCGACTGGCTAGGCCGGTGCGGGGCGGGCTGATTGATGCCGGGCTAGTGCCGCGATCGCTCGTCGAGGAGGTGGCATTCGACAAGCTCGTCGACGCGCTGCTCGACGACCTC
>JBJTPO010000629.1:0-1974 GCA_046075145.1 Planctomycetota bacterium | reverse complement strand
CCACCGCCGGCGGGCCGGGTCGCCGTCGATCACCGCCACCACGAGTTCGGGAGCCCAGTCGGCCAGTTCCCGAGCCCAGTTGCTCACCAAGCCCTTGGGGCAGACCACGAGCACCCGCCGGGCCTCGCCGCTGCGGACGAGCAGGCGGATCGACGAGATCGCCTGCATCGACTTGCCGAGCCCCATCTCGTCGGCCAGCACGGCCGAGTGCCGTGGCAGGAGGAAGGCCATGCCCTCGAACTGGAAGGGGAAAGGCTGCCGCGGGAAGGCGAGCTTGCCGCCGCGAAGCATGGTCTCGAGGTCGGGCTGCAATAAGTAGAAGAAGCGTTCCGAGAGCTTGACGACGTCTTTCGGGGGCGCAATGCGGGCGCGCCGGGCCGCGTCACGACCCCCTTGGCCCGATCGATGGGGTGCACCCTGCTGGGCCGGATCGCACCCGGCCCAGGTCAGCGGTGGCTGGGCCGCCGCTGGCACCGCCACCGGCAGGGCGAAGAAGTGGCTCTGCACTCTCGGTCGCTGCGGCAACGGCTCGATGGATGTCACCGTCGGAGCCGGCATCACCACCGGCAGCCGGAGCGCCGGCGGTGTGGGCAGGACGAGATCACAGCCGCCGGCGACGACGATCCGGGGCAGCGCGAAGGCGTCACCGCCGAACGACCGCACGGGCGGCAACGTGCTCGCGTCGCCGGGCTGACCGATTCCCGTCATCGCCATCCCCGTCGTCACCATCCTTGGATTCGCCGGAATCAGTGCCGGGCCGCCTCGTCGAGGGCCGCACGGATCCGCTCGAACGGTTCACAGAGATCGACGGCCGCGGCAAGCGTTGCGAGCCGCGCCTCGATCTCTCCCGCCCGGACGGCGTCGTCGGCGTGTGGGCTCACGACGGCGTCGCCCACCACGAAGCCTGGGGCAGCCTGGTCCACGGCCCCGCGCCGCACGAGCGCCAGCGGGAGCTGCGTGTGCGGCCGGACATGCAGCATGGCGTCGTTGTCGGTGAGCACGACGGCCGGCGTGGCCTTGCCCTCGGCGAGCAACGCGCCCCCGACCTGCCGGCCGTGGAGATGGCCGTGGAGCGTGGGGCCGTAGAGGATCTGCTGGGCTCGCGACACCTTGACCGGTGCCGTGCAGTGAAACTCGAGCGGCCGGCCGAGCGCGTCGACCACCAGGTAGCCGCCAAACAGGCCGTGGGCAGGCGACTCGAGCGTGGTCAGAAACCCGAACGACAGGCCATCGAGCCCCGCTTCCGCCTGCTGCACGTCCATGCGACTCCCCGCCAACCGGGCCGGCCGCGTCCCTGCGGCCCGCCCTCGATCCTGTGCATCGGGAGGCGGGGGCGGCTTCCTTGAGCCCGGGGCTGCTTCCTCCGGCCCCGGGCAGACGCGGTGGTGAGTTGCGCGATTGCAGCGGTTGGAGCGGCCGCGAGAACGTGGAAAATCCCCGTGCTGCTGCCTACTATAAGGAGGCGAAGTGGAAGCCTTCCGGCAGCACTCCCCCCCGGCGAGCGAAGTCATGCACGACGGTTCCCCGTTCTTCACGCAGGTGGACATCTCCGCCGGCACGCCTGCCACGGGCCGCCCGACCCAGACCGGCGATCTCGCCGAGACCAACGGGCTGCTGCGAGAACTGGTGGAAAACGCCCGCAAGTCGAACGATCTGCTGCTCGAGATCCTGGCGCAGGTCTCGCTCCAGCACCGGCAGCGGGCCGCCGAGCTCAAGGCCTGGAAGGAAGCCAACCCGCAGTTGGCCAAGTCGTGCCGGCAGGCGGCCGAGTCGCTCGCCCGCGTCCACACCGAGTTTCTCTCGAGCATCGCCCAGGAGGCGGCGGAGAACGCCGAGGACTTCTCCGACAGTGAGTACGCGCTCGGCGAGTTCATCGACCGCTACGGCCCGCGGCTCGCCCACTTCAACGGCGTGCTGCAGCTGCTCTCCCAGCTCGGGGCTCCCACCCAGCCTGCCCAGCCCGAGAAGCCTGCC
>JBJTPO010000628.1:0-8729 GCA_046075145.1 Planctomycetota bacterium | reverse complement strand
GTCGGGGCCGCGCGGCCTCGCCGTGTACACCGGCATCCTGGTGGCGGTGGGCGTGGCGGCGCTCGTCGCGCTGCCCGTCGTGATGAGGAGCTGGCATGCCCGCGGCGGCGTGAGGCGGATCGTGGAACGGCTGCCGGTGGTCGGCCCCGCGGCGCGGGCGGCGGAGGCGGCGCGATGGTGCCGGGCCGCGGCGCTCGCCACGGGAGCCGGGATCGATGTCGGCAGCGTCGTCGCGCTTGCGTCGCAGGCCGCGCCGGGGCTCGCCCGGGACCCCGACACGATCACGGAGCGGCTCCGCCGGGGTGGCACGCTCGAGGAATCGCTCGCGGCCGGGGGCGGGTTTCCGCGGGAGGTGCTCGAGGCCGTGGGCCTCGGTGAACAGACCGGCACCACGGCCGAGTCGCTTGGGCGGCTCGTGCCGGTGTTCGAGGAGCGGGCCCGCCGGGGCTTTGCGGCGGCTGCGCAGGGGCTCGGTTGGGCGGCCTGGGGGGGCGTGGCAGGGCTGGTCGTCCTGCTCGTGTTCCGCGTGATGGGGGTCTATGTCGGTATCATCGAGCAGGCGGGCCGGCCGCTCTGAGGCGGTCACCGAGCCCGGTGCCTGGCCGGCGTCGCGGAGCGGCGCGGCCAAGATCGCCGCAGCAGAACGCCGAAATTGCTGACATGCGCATCCGCTCAGGCTACGAGTCGAACTCCGGATCGGGCTGCCGTGCGGCGGCCCGACGGCGGGCGGCGTCCGCCCGGGCCTTGGTCATGGTTGCGATCGGTTTGGCGGCGGGGGGCATACCGGTCCTGGCCGACGAACCGGCGCCGACCCAGGCCGAGCGAATGGCCGCCCTGGGGCTGATCCGCTACCGCGGCGCCTGGCGGACACCCCAGGAGGTGGAGCTCATCGAGCGGAACGAAGCGGCCACGACCGCCGCCAAGCAGTGGAACACCAAGCTCGCACGCCTGCGGCAGCGGCTCGATCAGCCCGCCGCCGCCGACCGGGCCGCCGAGGAGATTCGCGAGATCTCCGATCCGCTGGCGGTGGCGGCGGTGGCCTCGGCCCTCGCTGTGGAGCCGGTGTTCGCGGACCGGCGGGCCTATGTCGAGGCGATCTCCCACATCCGCACGCCGGATGCCGTCGCCACGCTGATCGGCACCGCCCGCGACCATCCGGACCGCGAGACTCGCTTCGCCGCGGTGGACCGGCTGGTGGTGATCGGTCCGCATCAGGCGGTATCGCCACTCGTGGCGGGGCTCTCCAGCGCCGACAACGCCCAGGTGAACCGCTCGGCCGAGGCGCTCGGCCGGCTCGGGATTCCCGAAGCCATCGAGCCGCTGATCGCCGCGCTCGAGACCAAGCACCTGACCGTCAGCGGCGGCGGCCAGCCGGCCGGCTCCACGAGCGCCACCTTTACTCCGGCCGGCGGCGGCCTCTCGATGGGGGGCGGCCCCAAGCCGAAGCTGGTGGCCGTTCGCAACGACCGCGTGCTCGAGGCGCTCGTGGCGCTCTCGGGCCAGAACTTCGAGTGGGAGGCCGCCGCCTGGCGGGCCTGGCTGGCCAACGAGCGGGCGCTGCCCGCCGGGTTCGACCCGCGTCGGAGCTGACGATCACGGATGACGGAGGCACGGGCACGATGATCGAAGCGTTGATGGGGAACTGGCAGACGTCGGTCACCGCCGTCGTGGTCGTGGTCACCCTTCTGGGCCTGCTGTTCATCCAGCGGGCTCCGGACATGATCATGTTCGGGGGAGTCGTGATCCTGATGCTCACCGGCATCCTCGGCCCCGCCGAGGCGCTCCAGGGCATGGCCAACGACGGGATGATCTCGGTCGCCGCGCTCTACATCGTGGCCGCCGGCGTCGAGCGGACCGGGGCGCTGGCCGTGATCGTCGAGCGGGTGTTGGGTCGGCCGCGGTCGCTCTCCGCGGCACAGCTCCGCACGATGGTCGGCCCCGGCATCATGTCGGCGTTCATGAACAACACTCCCATCGTGGCCCTGCTCGTCCCCGCCATCCGCGAGTGGGCCCGCAAGAACCGGCTCAGCGTCTCGAAGCTCTTGATGCCGATGAACTGCGCGGTCGTGCTCGGCGGACTCTGCACGCTCATCGGCACGAGCACCAACGTCGTGGTCGCGGGGTTGGTGGACAAGCGGATCGCCGCCGGGCTGGAGCGTCCCTGGGGCGTGCTCGACCTCACCTGGGCCGGGATTCCCGCCGCCTGGGGAGGCCTGCGGGAGTTCACCGGACCGCTCGGGATGTTCGACATCACCTGGCTCGGCCTGCCCCTGTTTCTCGTGGGCATCGTGTATGGACTGACGGCCAGCCGGTTTCTCCTGAAGGATCGTCGTCCAGCCGTGAGCCGCAGCGACGATCCCCGGCAGTATTCGCTGGAGATGGTGGTCGAGCCGGGTAGCAGCCTGGTGGGCCGCACGATTGAGGCGGCCGGGCTGCGGCATCTCGACGGCCTGTTCCTCATGGAGATCGATCGCGGCGACCACGTGATCGCGGCGGTCTCCCCCGCGGAGCGGCTCCAGGCGGGTGATCGGCTCGTGTTCGTCGGCGTGATCGACTCGGTGGTGGAGCTGCAGAAAGTCCGCGGCCTGCGGCCGGCGACCGATCAGGTGTTCAAGCTCGACGACCCGCGGAGCGAGCGCAGGCTCGTGGAAGCGGTCGTCTCCTCGACCTGCCCGCTCGTCGGCCGGACCATCCGCGAGGGCAACTTCCGCTCGACCTACGGTGCGGTCGTGATCGCGGTGGCCCGCGACGGCGAGCGGCTGCGGATGAAGATCGGCGACATCACGCTCGAGCCCGGTGACACGCTCCTGCTGGAGGCCGGCCCGGCCTTCCTCGAGCGGCAGCGGACCAGCCGCCACTTCTATCTGGTGAGCGAGGTGCAGGACGCGGCGGCACCGCGCCACGACCGGGCCTGGATCGCCTGCACGATCCTCGCCGGGATGGTGCTGGCGGTGACGATGGATCTCCTGCCGATGGTGACCGCCGCGCTGGCGGCCGCGGGGCTGATGCTGGCCACGCGGTGCCTCTCCTCGACCGAGGCGCGGCGGGCCATCGAGTGGGAGTCGCTGCTGCTGATCGCCGGCAGCTTCGGCGTGGCCGAGGCGATGCAGCAGACGGGGCTGGCCGCGGTGGTCGCCGAGTCCACGGTGGCCGCCGCGGGTAACAACCCGCTCTTGGTGCTGGCCGCGATCTACTTCGTGACCATGGTCACGACCGAGCTCTTGAGCAACAACGCCGCCGCCGTCCTCTGTTTTCCGATCGCCTGGCAGACGGCCGAGCAGCTCGGCGTGCACCCGCTGCCCTTCGTGATGGCGATCACGGTGGCCGCCAGCTGCGGCTTTGGCACGCCGATCGGCTACCAGACGAACCTCATGATCTACGGCCCGGGGGGCTACAAGTTCACCGACTACGTCCGCTACGGCGGCCCCCTCAACCTGATCGTGATGGCGATCACGATCGCCCTGGCCCCGCTCATCTGGCCGCTGGGCCGCTAGTTTTTGCGTCGGGCCGGTGCGGCAGCGTACGCTACAGGGTTGGCCAGGGCCCCGCCCGGCCGCCAGCATGAGCGAAATCCTCTTCCAATATTATCCGGTCCGGCTCACGACCTGGTTCTACCTCGCGTCGCTGCTGTCGATCGCGCTGTTCTTCAAGTTCAACCGGGTCTGGAGCGTCCGCAACCTCGACCTGCTCGGGCTCGTGCTCCTGGCCCCGGGCCTCGTGGCCCTGGAATACGTCGGCGAGACGGAGTCGGCGAAGATCGCCGCCCGCACGCTCGGCTTCTGGTGGATCTTCGCCGTCTCGGGGGCCTTCCTCCTGCGGATGCTGTTCGATTCGATGATGGTCCGCCGGCCGATGCTCGAGCCCAACCTCACGACGGGCGGCCTCGTGTTCCTCGGCTGCTCGCTCCTGGTCTTCCTGCTGGCCAACGTCATCAACTCCAAGCCCCACAAGGACGACGTCGCCAGCGCCGCGGCCGCCGAGCGGCTCGGCGCAAGGGAAGGGGCGGTCGACGCCGACCAGCTCGTCCGCTATGGGCCCGGCTACCCGCTCTTGTTCCTGCTGCCACAGATCTCCACCCGTCAGTTCCTCGCCGGCGAGGCTCCCGCCGAACCCGACGCCGCCGACGCCTCGCGGCGACAGGTCCACGAGACCACCGCCCGCGTGATGGCGATCCTCTCGCAGCTGGCCATCGTCGCCGGCATGGTGTTCATCGGCTGGCGACACTTCGAGAACGCCCGGTTGGGGATCGCGGCGGCGGTGCTCTACCTCCTCATGCCCTACACGGCCTGGATGAACGGCAGCGTCGACCACGTGCTGCCGGGGGCGCTCGTGATCTGGGCGGTGGCCGCGTATCGCAACCCGATCCTGGCGGGGGCCCTCATCGGCCTGGCGATCGGCACGATCTACTATCCCGTGTTCCTGCTGCCCCTGTGGTGCAGCTTCTATTGGGAGCGGGGCGTGCGACGATTCGCCCTGGGGATGACGGCGGCCCTGGCGGCCCTGGTCGTGGCACTCTGGCTCGCGTCGCCCGACACACCCGTCTTCCTGGGGCAGCTGCGGCAGATGTTCGGCTGGATCTTCCCCAACGACGTCTCGCTCGAGGGCTTCTGGGCCCTACCGTCGAGCGACGGCGTTTTCCGCCTGCCGGTGCTCGCCGCCTTCATCGCGATGATGGCCACGCTCGCCATCTGGCCCGCCCCGAAGAACCTCGGCACGTTGATGAGCTGCACCGCCGCGGTGCTCCTGGGCACGCAGTTCTGGAAGGCGCAGAACGGCGGCCTGTTCATGGCCTGGTGGCTGCCGGTACTGCTGCTGGTCGTGTTCCGGCCGAACCTCGAGAACCGGGTGGCGCTCCTGGTGCTCCACGCCGACTGGTTCCCCCGCCGCCGGCCCGCGCCCGTCGCCGACCGGGCTGCGTGACCGGGCTGGTGCGCGGCTCGGGTTGCCCATGCCATCTCGCCGGACGTCTTGTGGCGTGGGCTCGGGGTTGCCCGTGCCATCTCGCTGGACGCTCGCTACCGGCATCCTGCCGTCCGCTCGCTCGGAGGAAACCTCGCTCCCGCCCTCCGGGCTGCGCTCGGTTTCCTACGCCGCTCGATTGGCACGGGCAGCCCCTCGCGGCCCATGGATACGATGTCCGGAATGCTGCTTGGCGTGGGCGACCGCTCGCGGAGCCGTTTGTGGGCAGCGGGATAGGATGGAGTTCTCAGGACTTCATAGGAGCCACGACGCATGTCTGCAGAAACCCCGGCCGAGCGGTTTTCCGGTTACTACGCCACGCAGCCTCCCTGGGACATCGGCCGGCCGCAGGAGGCGTTCGTGGCGGCCTCGGACCTGATCGGCCCGCGGGTGCTCGACGCGGGCTGCGGCACGGGCGACCTCGCGATCTGGCTCGCCGGCCGCGGCCACGCCGTGACGGGGGTGGATTTTCTGGCCGGGCCGATCGCCCAGGCCCGGGCCAAGGCGGCAGCGGCGGGGGTGACGGCCAACTTCTTGGAGATGGACGCGCTGGCGATCGGCGAGATCCCGGAGCGGTTCGACGCGGTCACCGACTGCGGGCTGTTTCACACCTTCGACGACGCCCGCCGCTCGGCCTACGTGGCGGCGCTCGCCAGGCTGCTCGAGCCAGGGGCCCGCGTCTTCATCCTCTGCTTCTCGCCGGCCGAGCCAGGCGAGCATGGGCCGCGGCGGGTCGCCGAGGCGGAACTCCACGCCGCCTTCTCCTCCAGGTGGGCGGTGGAGGCGATCGATCAGGCCCGATTCGAGGTCGTGCCCGGGGTTCCGGCCGCCGAGTTCTCGCCGGGGGGCGCCCACGCCTGGTTCGCCCGCGTCCGGCGGACCTGAGCGGATGGTGAGCGCCGAAACAGTCGCCCTTCGCTGGCTCCTGCGGCAGCGGAGAACTAGAATCGCCGGCGTCGGGGCATTCGACGCGCGGACATGAACGGCAGCACGATGAATGACTGGCGGTTTGACCGTCTCGGGGTGGTCTGCGGCCTCGTCGCGGGGCTCGCGGCCGCACTGGCCCATTCATCGGCCACGGCCCAGTTGAACGCCACGCAGAAGACCGACATCGGCTTCACGGCGCTTCAGAATCGGCTCGGCGGGTCGATGCCGCTGGGCATCGGCCTGTCGGCGACGATCGTGGAGGTGCCCCTGGGTACCGGTGAATACCGGCTCAACACCTCGGATCCGCAACTCACTGGAAAAACCTACCAGTTTCCCTCCGGTGGCAACACCGGTGTCTCGTGGCACGCCACGACGGTTGGCAAGTATCTGTTCGGCACGCAGTCGCTCGCGCCACGGATCGGGGCGACGGGCGACGGGTCGACCGTCGCCAACTACGAGGTCAGCAACTGGGTCAACAGTGGGTTTCTCAACGCGAACAGCAGCGGGCTCCTTCCCAGCGTCGAGACCCGCAAGCTCGTCAGTCAGAGTTGGGTCGGCTCGTTTGGCAGTTCGGCGAACGACACCCTCGTCCTCAATCGCGCCGACTACGCCGTGCAGCGGGACGGCACGATCGCCACCTACGCGCTCAACAACGGCAGCGACACGACGATACCGAGCCTTATGGCGAGCACCTACAACGGCATCGTCGTCGGCCTCTCGAACGGCAACCACAGTCGCGGCACGACCACGATCGACGGCTCAGGCCGTGAGAAGCCCGACATCGTGGTGCCGACGGAATATACGAGCTGGGCGACCCCAACCGTGTCGAGCTCCGCGGGGCTCTTGGTGCAGGTCGCCAACACCACCGGCGGCCTCGGCAACGGCCAGCGGCAGCAGGTCGTCAAGTCGCTCCTGATGGCGGGGGCCACGAAGGCGGGCCCCAACCTTCCCGGTGATTGGTCCTGGAGCCACTCGACCACCCAGCCGCTCGATTCGATCTATGGGGCGGGGCAGTTGAACATCGAGCAGGCCTACGACATTCTCGTGGCGGGCGAGTTCAGCCCCAGCGGCTCTTCGCTGGCGGCGGCCACGGGCTGGGATTTTGGCACCGCCAGCAGCGTTACGCTGCAGCGTTACTTCTTCGACGTGGGATCGGCGGGCGACCTGACCGCCTCGCTCAACTGGCAGCGGACGATGTCGGCCGTCGACACGCAGCCGGGCCCGGGCGTGAGTTACAGTTTCAGCGGCACCCTCGCCAATCTCGATCTCAAGCTCTACTCGGCCAGCAGCTTCACGCTCGGCAGCCTCCTGGCCTCGAGCGCCAGCACCATCGACAACACCGAGCTGATCTGGGCGACGGGGCTCTCGGCGGGCCGGTACGCCCTCGAGGTGTCGTCGAACACCAACGCGATCGACTACGGCGTCGCCTGGACAGTCGTCGTGCCGGAACCGGGAACCTGGGTGCTCTTCGCGGTGGCCGCGACGGGAGGCTTTGTCGTGCGGTCCCGGCGGTGGTCGCGGGCGGCGTGAACGGGGACAGTCCCCGGGTCGAGTGATCCGAAAGGGGACAGTCCCCTGTGGGGACAGTCCCCGGGGGCGGCGTATGCTCTTCCGCATGCGGCTCTTTCCCTCCGACCGTTACCCGCTGCCACTGCCCGAGGGGCATCGGTTTCCCGTCGCCAAATACGCCGCGCTCCGCCGTCGGCTCGAGGCGCATGCGGCGGCCGGGATCCCGCTCGAGTTCGTCGAGCCCCACGCGGCCACCGACGACGAACTCGTGCGGGTGCACGACCGGGCCTACGTGGGGCGGGTACTCGCGGGCACGCTCACGGCGGCCGAGATCCGCCGGATCGGGTTTCCCTGGAGCCCGGCCCTCGTCGAGCGGTCGCTGCGGAGCACCGGCGCCGCGGTGGATGCCGCGGCGGCGGCGCTCGCCGACGGCGTGGCCGCGAGCCTGGCCGGCGGCACGCACCATGCCGGCCGCGACTGGGGCGAGGGCTACTGCGTGTTCAACGACACCGCCGTGGCCGCCCGCGAAATGCAGGCGCGCGGGCTCGTCCGCCGCGTCGTCATCCTCGATTGCGACGTCCACCAGGGCAACGGCACCGCCGAGATTTTTTCAGACGACGAGAGCGTGTTCACGATGTCGATCCACGGGGCGAGGAACTTTCCGCTCCGGAAGCATCCCGGCTCGCTCGACATCCCGCTCGAGGATGGCACCGGCGACGACGCCTATCTGGCCGTGCTCGAGCCGGCGGTGGCCGAGTCGTTCGAGCGGGGCCGGCCGGACCTCGTGCTCTACATCGCCGGGGCCGATCCCTACGAGGGCGACCGGCTCGGTCGGCTCGCGCTCACGAAGCCCGGCCTGCTCGCCCGCGACCGGCTGGTGCTCACCGCCGCCCAGACGGCCGGCGTCCCCGTGGGAATCGTGTGCGGCGGGGGCTACTGCGAGGCGATCGAGAGCATCGTCGACATCCACGCCGCCACGATGCTCCTGGCCGCCGGAGCGGCAGGGCTTCCGTAACGCGGCTTGGGGCTGCCCGATTGGTTCCCCCGGACGTCGTGTGGTGCGGGCTCGGGGTCACCCATGCCATCTCGCCGGACGTCCTGTGGCATGGGCTCGGGGTTGCCCATGCCATCTCGCCGGACGCTCGCTACCGGCATCCTGCCGTCCGCTCGCTCGGAGGAAACCTCGCTCCCGCCCTCCGGGCTACGCTCGGTTTCCTACGCCGCTCGATTGGCATGAGCAACCCCTCGCGGCATCGTGCATCTGGGAAGTGGCCGCGGGTTTTCAACCCGCGGAATGCGCGGCGATCGCCGCTTCGGTCGCCAGAATACAAGCC
>JBJTPO010000627.1:0-4694 GCA_046075145.1 Planctomycetota bacterium | reverse complement strand
CTTTGGCGGCGGCAGGTTTGGCAGCCTTCTCACCGGCCGGCTTGGGGACCGGCTTGGGAACGATCCGCAGGCACGCCGGGTCGATGTCGTACCAGCCGACGTTGTTGTATTGATCGAACTCGACCAGGCAGCGGCCGTTCATGTTGACCGTCTTCACGATCCCGGTCGCCTCCGCGAACCGCGCCAGCTCGGGCGCCGGCGAGTCGATCACGACGTACTTGTCGGTCCAGTCGGCCTTGAGTCGCTCGATGGCTTCGAACATGGGCGATCGCGAGGGTTGGGGGAACCGGGACGTATCCGTCGAACTCCAGCCCGTGAAATGTGATCGATCGGGCCGCAGGCCGCAAGCCGCTGGCCCCGCGCCGCCGGGGGGCTCACCGCGGGCCACCGCGATCCGTGCCGATCACCGGCTCGAGGCCCGCCGGCCCGATCCGATACGCCCAGCGGATCGTCACCGGAGGCGGGCCGGCAGCTTCGGCCGCGACCCGCTCCAGGCCCTCGTCGCCATCATAGGTCGCGCCCAGCCAGCCGCCGGGTTCGACGACCCTGGCCGCCGCCTCGAAGAGCAGCGTGTCGGGCCGCTCGGGGCAGGCCACCACCGAGAGCGAGAAGTGCGACCGTCCCGCCAGGCCCACCCCCAACACGGCCGGCCGCGCACCGGCGGCGACGAGCGACACCTCGACCAGCGGGGGTGACGCCGGCCAGCGGGGATCGTCACCCGGGCCATCGACCCCCTCGCGCGATCGCCACCTACGGCCGTCGGGAACGACCACCTCATGCTCCCAGCGGTCGCTTGTCCAGGTGAAGGTGATGCTCGTCGAACCGGCGTGGAGGCGAAGCGACGACTTGTCGGCGGGCGTGGCCAGGGTCGAATCCTCCAGGGACATTGGCCGCTCCGGGCCCCGACGGCCGCTCCGGGCCGGCCGCGGTAGCATAGGCGGTCGTACGCCGCCCGATGGTGGCCATGTCGGGAGCCCTCCATGGAACCACGTCGTTCGCTCGGCTGGCCGATCCTGCTCGGGGTCGTGCTGATCGGCTCGCTCGTGGCCCTCACGGTCGGCTGGGTACTCGTGAGCATCGCCGCGGCCCTGGGATCGGAAAACGCGGCCTTTTACTGGGCCGTGCTCGGGGTGGGGGTGGCGTTGTTGGCGGTGGTGCTGGCCGGGGTGATCGTCTACCTCGCGCTGACGGTCAAGGCGATCGCCCTCTCGCAGCGCCAGAGCAACTTCATCGACAGCGTGACCCACGAGCTCAAGAGTCCGCTGGCGTCGCTCAAGCTCTACCTCCAGACGCTCACCCGCCGGAGCGTGCCCGCCGAGCAGCAGGCCGACTTCCATCGGTTCATGCTCCAGGACGTGGAGCGGCTCGACGGACTCGTCGATCACCTGCTCGACGCCGCCCGCACGCTCCACCGCCGCCCGAGCGCCGGCGAGGACGTGACCGACCTGGGGCCGCTCCTGGAAAGCGTGCGGGCCGCGGTCACCCAGCGACACGCGGTGGCCGAGGCGTGCGTGCGGGTCGAGTGCGGCCCCGGACTCGTGGTCCAGGGGCGGGAGACCGATGTGGAGATCGTGGTTCGCAACCTGGTCGACAACGCGGTCAAGTATTCGCTGCCCCATCCCGAGGTCGAGGTGACCGCGGCGGCCACCAACGGCCGGGTGACGGTGCGGGTGGCCGACAACGGCCCCGGGATCCCCTTGGCCCAGCGGAATGCGGTCTTTCGCCGCTTCGTGCGGCTCGGCAGCGAGCTCGAGCGGAGCACCCCCGGCACGGGCCTGGGGCTCTTCCTCGTGCGGTCGCTCGTCAAACAGCTGCGGGGCAAGGTCTCGGCCACGGGGCGGATCGGCCAGCGGGGCAGCATCTTCGAGGTGGAGTTGCCTGCAGGTTGAGATTCTCCGCACCCCTGAGCCAACTCGAGGTAACTCGTTGCTTCCGAGAAACCCTATCACCCCTTTTTCTTCGTAGGTGACCGGCCATAATCCGGCCATGCACCCAGCCACTCAGCCCGCTCCGCCGCCCGATGTCGTGCCGATCCGGCGGGTGCTCGTGAGCGTGTTCGACAAGACGGGGCTCGATCGGCTGGCTCGGGCCCTCAAGGCCGCCGGTGTCGAGGTGGTGAGCACCGGCGGCACCGCGCGGGCGCTCGCCGCCCATGGCCTCGACGTGATCGACATCTCGGCCGTCACCGGCTTTCCCGAGGTGCTCGACGGCCGGGTCAAGACGCTCCACCCGCACGTGTTCGCCGGGATCCTGGCCCGGACCGACCGGCCCGACGACCAGGCTGTTCTGGCGGAGCACGGGATCGCCCGATTCGACGCGGTGATCGTGAACCTCTACGCCTTCGAGGCGGCGGTCGCCCGCCCCGACTGCCTGCCCCACGAGGCGATCGAGCTGATCGACATCGGCGGCCCGAGCCTGGTGCGGGCCGCGGCCAAGAACCACGCCTTCACGGCGATCGTGACCGGCCCCGACCAATACGACGACCTGATCGCGGCGCTGGCCCGCGGCGGCACGACCCTCGCAGGTCGGACGCTGCTCGCGGCCCGAGCCTTCGAGCGGACGGCTGCTTACGACGCTGCGATCGCCCGCTGGATGGCCCGCCACGCCGGGCTCGTGGCCACCAGCTCGAGCGCGGCGGCCCCTGCAGACGGGTGCGACGACGAGCCGCCGCTGCCGTCCCGGATGACGCTCGAGCTCGAACAGCGGCTGGCGCTCCGCTACGGCGAGAATCCTCACCAGTCGGCGGCCCTGTTCGCCCCGGTGGGCACCCGCCTCGGCCTGGCCGGGCTGCGGCAGCTCGCCGGCAAGGAGCTCTCCTACAACAACCTGCTCGACCTCGACGCCGCCACGCGGCTCGCCGGCCTGCTCCAGGATCCGGGCGCGGTCGTGATCAAGCACACCAATCCCTGCGGCGCCGCCTCGGCCGCCACAGTCGCCGAGGCCCTGGCCACGGCGATGGCTGCCGATCCGACGAGCGCCTTCGGCTCGATCGTGGCGGTGAATCGCACCTTCGACCTGGCCAGTGCCGAGGTGCTCGCGGCCCCGGGATTGTTCGTCGAAGTGGTCGCCGCGCCCGCGTTCGAGCCGGCCGCGGTCGCGTTGCTCACGACCAAGCCCACCTGGAAGGCGAGCGTGCGGCTGGTCGAGATGCCGGCGGGCGATCCCTGGGAGCCGACGGCCGGACTCGAACTGAGGGGCGTGTCCGGGGCGTTCCTCGCCCAGTGTCCCGACGAGATGTGCGACGACCCGGCGACGTGGCGGGTGGTGACGAAGCTCGTGCCCCCGGCCGAGCTGACGCCGGCCCTCGATTTCGCCTTCACGATCGTGCGGCGGCTGACAAGCAACGCGATCGCCGTCTGTCGGGGCGCGAGCCTGGTGGGCGCCGGCACCGGCCAGACGAGCCGCGTCGATGCCGTGCGGATCGCGCTGGAGAAGGCGGGGGAGCGGGCCCGCGGCGGCGTGCTCGCGTCCGACGCGTTCTTCCCGTTTGCCGACTCGATCGAGCTGATCGCCAGGGCGGGGATCGCGGCGATCGTGCAGCCCGGCGGCTCGAAGCGGGATCCCGAAGTGATCCAGGCCGCCGACGCGGCCGGGATCCCGATGGTGTTCACCTCGCGGCGGCACTTCCGGCACTGACTTCACGGCTTCGCGGCCATCCATGGCCCGCGAAGCCGTGCCCGCCCTCCGGCGGGCGGTCGCACCTCCGGGCTCCCGTGCCCGTGCGCGGTGTGGCGCGCGGCGTTCTTTCAGACGAATCTGAAGTCGATTCTCGAAAGGGGACCGTCCCCTTCGGGTACAGCCCCCTGCAACCGTTTGACTGCGAGGGGCGGCCGGTTCCCCGGAGCGAGCGTCCGGGCGACGGGGACCGGCCGCCCTGAGCCTGCGTGGAAAGGCAGGATGCCTGCAGCGAGCGTCCAGCGAGATGGCACGGCCGCCCCGAGCCTGCGGGAAGGTGACGCGCGACCCGGGGCGGGGGGCGGGCCGGGTACACTCTCCGCATGCCTGACATCCTCGACGAGATCGTGTCCCGGAAGCGGCGGGAGGTGGCGGTGGCCCGCGACCGCGTGCCCCTGGCCGTGCTCGAGGCGCTGCTGCCCCACGCGCCTCCAGGGCGAGATTTTTTCGCGGCTGTCTCGGTGGGGCCTCCGATGCGGCTGATCGCCGAGTTTAAACGGCAGAGCCCGTCGGCCGGAGAGATCCGGCCTGGGGCCACCGTCGCGGAGGTGGCGACCGCCTATGCCGCCGCCGGGGCCGCGGCGCTCTCCGTGCTCACCGACCATGCGGGGTTCGGCGGCAGCCTCGCCGACCTCGAGGCGGCCCGGACGGCCGTCGGCCTGCCGGTGCTCCGCAAGGAGTTCGTCGTGGACTTCTACCAGGTGGTCGAGGCACGGGCCCGCGGGGCCGATGCACTGCTCCTGATCGCCGAGTGCCTCGACGACTGCCACCTGAGGAGCCTGTACCGGGCGATTCTCGACCTCGGGATGACCCCGCTGGTGGAACTCCACGACGAGGAGAACCTGCCCCGCGTGCTCGATCTCGGGGCCACGCTCGTATGCGTCAACAACCGGAACCTGAACACGACTACCACCGATCTGGGTCACGTGCTGCGGCTGCGGGAGCGGGTGCCCGACAATTTGGTGCTCGTGGCCGAAAGCGGGATCAAGACCCGGGCCGACGTCGAGCGGCTCGAGGCT
>JBJTPO010000626.1:0-3613 GCA_046075145.1 Planctomycetota bacterium | reverse complement strand
CCGACGCGTGTCGGTCGGCGCCGTGGGTGGCTACGGTCGTCGCGAGATGGCGCCCGCCTCCGACGTCGACCTGATGCTGCTGCACGACGGGCGGCATCCGGGCGTCGTGGCGGAACTGGCGGCCCGGGTGGTGCAGGACCTGTTCGACGCGGGCCTGCAGGTCGGGCAGAGCGTGCGCACGATCGGCGAGGCCTGCCGCCTGGCGGGGAGCGACGCCACGATCCTCACCTGCCTGCTCGAGAGTCGCCGCGTGGCGGGGCCGACCTTGCCCGTGGAGCGGCTGGCAGCCCGGCTGCGGCGGCTGGTGCGCCGGTCGCCGCGGCGGTTCGCCGAACTGCTCATCACCGCCCGCCGCGTGGAGGCCGACCGGTTCGGCGAGACGGTGTCGCTGCTCGAGCCAAACGTCAAGCGGTCGCCTGGGGGACTGCGCGACATCCAACTCGTCCACTGGCTCGGCGTGGTGCTGCACGGGGCGGAGTCGCTCGACGAGTTGGTGGCCGTCGGCGGGATCAGCCGCGGCGACCTCGCCACGCTCCGCGAAGCGGCCACCTTCCTGGCCCGCGTCCGCACCGACCTCCACCTCACCGCCGGTCGCTGCCAGGACGAGCTGACCCGTGACCATCAGGCGCGAATCGCCGGCGAGCGGGGTGTCGAGTCGCGGGACGGGCTGCTGGGCGTCGAGCGATTCATGCGGGAATACATCGGCCACACCCGGGGAGTGAAGCGGATCGTCGACGCCCAGGTCGCGGCCATCCGCGGCCCCAGCGTCGGCCGGCTGGCGGCGACCCTGCTGGGGCATGTGGTGGAGGGCCGTTACCGGGTCGGACCGGCGACGGTGGCGGTGCTGCCGGGGCAGCAACGGCAGATTGCCGCCGACCCGGCCGCGATCCTGCGGCTGCTCGAACTCGCCTTGCTGCACGGGCTGCCGGTCGAGGCCGCGACGTGGGCGGTCATCCGGTCGGAGGTCTCCCGGCCGTCAAGGCAGGATCCTCCGCCCGATCCCGATGCGTGTGCCGCGTTCCTGCGGCTGTTCCTGCCCCCGCCGGGGGCCGTGGCGGCCTGGCGGGCCGGCCTGCCCGACCTGCTTCGCCGCCTCCACGATGTGGGCATCCTCGAGCTGTTCGTGCCCGGATTCGCCCATGCCCGTGATCTGTTGCAGTTCAATAACTACCACAAGTACACGGTCGACGAGCACTGCATCCTCGCGGTCGAGCGCTGCCTCGACCTGGCGGGTGATCCGGGCTGGCTGGGCCGGGCATGGCACGTGTTGACCCGACCGCGGCCGCTGCTCATGGCATTGCTGTTTCATGATCTCGGCAAGGGCTATCCCGGCGATCACAGCGAGGTCGGGGCGGCGCTGGCGCGCGTCGCCTGCGGCCGGCTTGGCCTTCCCGGCGAGGAGGCGGAGATCGTCGAGTTTCTCGTCCGTCAGCACCTCTTGATGGCCCTCCTGGCATTTCGGCGCGACCTCGGCGACGACAGCATCGTCGCCGGCTTCGCCCGCGAGGTGGGCTCGCCGGAGGTGCTGCGAATGCTCGCGCTCCTGACCGCCGCCGACGTGGCGGCCGTGGGCCCCGGTACGTGGACCACCTGGAAGGCCGATCTGCTCGGGCAGCTTTTCGACCGCACTGGCGATCTGCTCGCGGGCGGAGCGTCGACCGCGGGGCCGCCAACCGCCTTGGCCGAGGTGGAAAAATTCATCGAGGATCGGGCCGCGGAGGATCCCGTGCGTGTGCTGGCCAGGTTGCTGCCGGCCTCAGCCGTCCGCGGGGTGCCGCCGGCCCGGATCGTCGAGGAGCTCGGCCGCCTGGCGCGGCTGCCGGCCGATGGCGTGTTCGCGATCGCCCGCTGGCAGCCTGAGACCTCCACGGTCTCGGTCACCGTGGGCACCCATGAGCGCGTGGCGGCCGGGGTCTTCCACCGCGTGACCGCCGCACTGGCGGCCGAGCGGCTCGAGGTGCTCGCGGCCGACATCCACACCTTCCCCGCCGGCGAGGTGCTCGATCGGTTCACGGTCCGCGACCCGGACTTCGCCGGTGAGCCGCCGGCCGAGCCGCCCCGGATCCGACCGCAGTGGAACCCGTTCGCGCCCCAGGTGCCGCGCGTGGGCCGCGGGCCCGTGCGGGTGCGATTCGACAACGAGAGCTCCCGCGATGCGACGATCATCGAGGTGTTCGCCCACGACTCGCCCGGGCTGCTCTCCCGGCTGGCGCGGGTGCTCCACGAGGCGGGCCTCTCGGTCCGGGCGGCGCGGATCGGAACCTACCTCGACCAGGTCGTGGATGCGTTCCATGTGACCGATGCCGCCGGCGGCAAGGTTCCTGCCGACGATCGGCAGGCGACCGTCCGCCGCCGGATCGAGCAGGCGCTCGAGGCGGCTAGCGGGCCGGCGCCGGATCCATCCTGATGGCCGCCGCGCCCCGGATGCCCAGCATCCGCTCCCGCCACTGCCGGTCATAGCGGTCGATCGGCATGCCCACGACGTCCTCGAACCGGGCGACGGCGTCGGTCTCGCCCGCGGTCGTCAGGTCGCGAACCTTGGCCGCCGACACCAGGGGGCGGATCACGGTGAGATCGAGCGCCAGGCCCCAGGCGGTCAGATAGGCCACGGCCTGCTCGCCCCCGGCATGGCCGGCAGTGAAGGGTTCCTGGCCTCCGGTCACGACGTCGGCGACGGGCGGAACGCCTCCGGTCCGCAGCAGCTCCTGGAGCCGCGTCAGCCGGTCGCAATCGAACAGGTCGAGCCGCACCTCGCCCGCCTCGACGGGCGCCGTCTCGACCACCTGGGCGATGCCCTCGTCGAGCCAGGCAGGCAACCCCGGAGCCTCGGCCACGCGGAGTCGGCGGTCGGCGTAGGCGTGCCAGGCTTCATGGGCGAGCCAACCGTCGAAGACGCGTCGCGCCCCGGCGATCGCCGTGTCGTTGTCACGGTGGGCCGCCTCGATCCGCACCGCCTGCTCGTCCCGCTCGCGAATCCGCCGCTGCCGGGCCGTCTGCACGATCGCCGCCCGTTCCGCCGCCGGCACCCGCTGCGTCTCGAGGTCGGAGGCGAGCTGGCGGATTCGCGACTCAAACACGCCGTCGAGGGCCAGTTGCTGCCGGGCGGCGGAGTCGAGCAGGTCGGCGGCCACCCGCCGTTCGGCCAGCAGCGTCGAGAGTTCGCTGCCTGCCGCCAGCAGCCGGCGCTGGGGCAGGTAGAATGCCGGATTCCCGATGCGGAGGCCCAGCTCGTCCTGAATGCGGCGATACTCGGCGATCGACCCGCACAGTTTCACCGTCAGGGGGCCGCCTTCCGCGACGGGCGGGACGAGCGACGGGAGCGCGGCGAGCACCAGTTCCAGCCTCACCACGGCCTCGCGGGTGAGGGTCGGATCGGCCGTGCTCTCGAGGGTGAAATCGGGTGACTCAAGGTATTTATAGAGGACGGACGCACTTTTGCTGATTCCACCAAAAAGACATACGATTTGATCATTGTTGATGCCTACGCGTCTGAGATGATGCCAGAACATTTAGCGACCGTAGATGCATTTCATACTTTCAAGTCCTGTCTTACGACCACGGGGGTGTTGGTAGCTAACGCGTGGGGATCAGACTTTAATGAGCCGTTCCTTCA
>JBJTPO010000625.1:0-4061 GCA_046075145.1 Planctomycetota bacterium | reverse complement strand
GCGGGCCGGCCGGCGGGCGGGATGGTCGGAAATTTGCCCGATCATGGATTCGGAGTACTGTCGAGTTTCATGAACACCTCCCCCTCACGCCCGCTCCCTCGCCCATCGGCCCGCCTCGTTGCGTCGCTCGCCTGGGCTGTGATCGCGGCGGCGCTCGCACTCCCGCCGGCCGGTCCGGCGTTTGCCCAGCCTGGCGATCCGAACCCCCGAGGCGTTCCCGAAGACGACCCCTTCGCCGACGAACTCAACCCGTTCGGGCCCGGTCCCGCTCGTCCGGCCGGACCCCCGCGGCCGGCACCGCAGCCCAACCAGCCCGCTCCCCGGGTGCCCGTGCCGTTTCCCGAGGCGACCGTTCCTGGCGAGGCCGCCGAAAGGCCGCGCCGCCCCGCCGCGCTGCCTGAGCGCGGCCCGTCCGAAGCGTCGCCCGCGGAGGCCCTGCTCCACGAGGCGGAAGCGCTCGACCAGGCGGGCAAGTTTGCCGAGGCCCGCGCGAAGTTGGACGAGGCGATCACGATGGATCCCAAGCTGCCGATCGCCTACCTCGCCCTCGGCGTGGTCGCCAGGCGGCTCGGCGACTTCGAGGGCTCGGTCGACGCCCTCTCCCAGGGGATCCAGCTCGACCCGCAAAACTCGGAGATGTATCTGCGGCGGGGCATCGCCTGGTTTCACCTCGGCCTCTACGGCATCGCGCTCGAGGACTTCGAAGAGGCGGCCGGCATCGCCTTCGACGATCCCCGGCCCGAGCTGTGGCGGGGCCTGACGCTCATCGAGCTCGACCGGCCGCTGGAGGCGATCAACGCCTACGCCTCGGCGATCCGCCGCGACCGCACGTTCATGCTCGCGTATCTCAACCGCGGGCTCGCCTATCTCTCCGCCGACCAGCCCCGCAAGGCGGAGTTCGATTTCGACCAGGCGATCCGTCACGACCCGCGGGACGTGCGGGCCTGGTTCAACCGCGGCGTGGCCCTGGCCCGTCAGGGGCGGCATCGCGAGGCGATGCACTCCTACGAGGAGGCCCTCAAGCGGGACCCGAAGCACGAGCCCTCGCGCCGCAACCTCCAGGCCGTCCGCGGCCTCGCCGGCCGATAACGCCGCCTCGGGGTCGCCCGTGCCATCTCGCCGATCCGTGGGGCAGGTTTGCAACCTGCCGAAACCGGGGCGGAGCATCGCAGACCACGCACCCTCGAACCGAGCCCTGGCAGACTGCAAGTCTGCCCCACGGGTGTGACGCGATCCCTGTCCATGCTGCTCAGGTGGCCTGGAAACCCCTTCGAACCACGGCCAAAACGCGCATGGTGCCGACCAGGCTTGGCAGGGTTGCCCCTGGGGCCGCACGGCTACCGCCCCGGGATCACGATGTCGTCCGTCCAGCCGACGCCGGGCTCCGAGAGGAGTTCCAGCCCTTCGGTGTCAGGAAGTGAGACGTCCTTCTTGGCCAAGAGTGCGGTGAGGGCGCGGGGCGTGATCCTCTCGAGCGAGGGTAGCGCGAGGGAGCCACGGGTGCGGGCGAGCACGGCGGCGATGGCGGTCGCCTGCGGGCCGTCGAGGGCCGTGAGATTTGCGAGTTCGAGGTCGTCGAACTCGGCCACGAGCAGTTCGGCGACCGGCAGCGAGTCGATCCGCTCGACGTATTGAAGCGAGTGGACAAACAGGCCGCCCTTTCGCCGCAGGAGTGCCGTGGCTCCCTCCGGCGTGAGGTTCATCAGGCTCGCCAACGAGAGCCCTTCCGCCGCGGTCGCCAGGGCCTGGGCGGCCGCGGTGGAGAGGCTCTGGACGCCGTGGAGGTCCAGATCTCCCTCGTGCTTGGCGAGTTCAGTGGCGATCTCGGCCGGCAGATTCGTGAGCGACTCGAGCGCGAGTGTGCCGCGGTGCTTCGCCAGCGCGCGGGCCGCGTCCGGGGTGAGCGTCGTGACGGCCGGGAGGGCCAGTCGGCCCCTGAACGTGGCGAGCGCTGCGGCGACGTCGGGCGGGAGTTCGGTCAGGCCGCCGAGGGCCAGTTCGTCGCGGCAGTGTTCCGCGAGGGCTCGCGCGGTCGCGACGTCGATCGACGTGACCCCCGCGAACACGACGGTGCCGATCCGCGGGGCGAGCGCCGTCGCGACCTCCGGGGTGAGTGTCTCGACGGCCGGGAGGATGACGCCGCCGGCATGGGCGGCGAGCGCGGCCGCCGACTCGGCCGTGAGCCGCGTCACGCCGCCGAGTTCGAGGCTGCCTTCGTGATCCTCGAGCGCCCGGGCGACGTCAGCGGGTAGTTCGGGCAGGTGTGGCAGCGAGAGCAGGCCATCGTGGGCGGCGAGCTTGCCCGCGGCTGCGGCCGAGAAGGGCAGGCGGCCGGTGAGGGTGAGCTGGCCGCTGTGATCCGCGAGGATCGCGGCAGCCTCCGGGGTGAGCGTGTCTGGGCCGCCGAGCGTGAGCCAGTAGTAGCCCGCGTCCGCCAGCTGCCGGGCGAGATCGGGCGGCACCTTCGCCAGGCTCGGCAGGACCAGCGCGCCTCCTTCGTTGCCCCTTAGCGCCGTCGCGATCGGCACTGAGACCGCCGTGACCTTTGGCAAGAACACGTTGTCCTGGCGGGCCAGCCGCCGGGCCAACGGCTCGGAGTCGAGCGACTCGAGATCGGGCAGGAGCAGGCCCTGCATCGATTTCGTCTTCGCGAGCGCCGCGGCCGCGTCGGGAGGCAGGGTGGCCAGGCCGCCGAGGACGAGGCCGATGCCCTCGTGGGCAGAGAGTGCCCGGGCGGAATCGGTCGAGAGTTCGCGGAGGTGGGGCAGGGCGACGAGCGCCGTGCACCTGGAAAGCGCCGCGGCCGCGTCGGGCGAAACGACGCCGACGGCCGGCAGTTCCACTGCCGCTCCCCAGGAGTGTTCGCCGAACGCGGCCAGGGCGGCGGCGGAGCGGGGGGTGAGCACCGTCACGTCGGGCAGCGTGACCACGCCGTCGTAATCGGCGAAGGCTGCGACGCGGTCGGTGTCGAGTTCCGTCACGCCGGGCAGTTCGAGAAACTCCCCGAACTGCCGCCGGAGCGCGAGCCACTCCGGGTCGCGCGTGAGAAACAGGAAGATGTCGAGGCTCGGCGACATGCCCGGCAGGTCGGCCCGGGCGACCTCTGCAAACAGGCGAATGATCGCGTCGGGAGGCACGCCCGCGGCTGCCAAAGCCCTTTCGATCGCCGACGGGTCGTCGTGGACGGAGGGCTTCGTCCGCAGGTCGCGGACGCGATCGGCGATGGCGGAGACGACCGGGTCGGCCGGGGCCGGATCGGCGGCGTGGGTCGGCACGGTGACCCCGATCAAGGCCCCGGCGACGAGCAGCCCGAGGCGACACGAGCGGGAGTCGAGGCGGGCTGCCGGCATGACGCGGTTCACGTGGCCTTCGTTCACTGAGAGTTGCCAGGCTCGGCCGCGAACACCCGCAACCGGTCTCCTTCAATCTTCCATTGCAGGCCGGCGGGCTGCAAAACGGCGTCCAGCAGGCGGTCGCGGGAGGCCTTCTCGACCTCGGCCCGCACGATTTCGCCGGGGGCGATGCCGTGGGCAGCCAGCGACGCCATGTCGAGATCGAGTGACAGTCCGAGGCGGCCCGCGATCGCCGCCAACGCCTGGTCGAGCGGGGCCTCGAGCCGCAGGGTGAATTCGTCCCGCACCTTCACGCTGCGGCTGGGCGGCGGTGTCGGTCGCCGCGGTGGGCCGGCCTGCGCCGCGCGATCGGGACGGCCGGCGGGCTGCGGATCGATGTTGGCGTCGATGGCGACGATCCGGCCCGTCGGCCGGCCGCGGTCGGCAGACCAGAGGATTCTCCGGTCGAAGTGGGCGAGCACGAGGTCGAGCCGTTCGGCGAGCGGCAGCGGCGGCAGGGCGGCGGCGGGAAAGTGGTCGTGGGGAATGGAGTCGAGGCCCTCGACGGCGAGCCGAGCATCGGCGAGTGCGGCAGTCACGAGGTCGCGGGGCCGCGCGCCGGCCGGCCAACTCCACGGCTCGGATTCGAGCAGGAGTTTCCGCTGCGCGGCCGGGATCGCCGCAAGCCGCCGCTCGCGGTCGGCGGCGGCTGCTGCTGCCCGACCGGCC
>JBJTPO010000624.1:0-3592 GCA_046075145.1 Planctomycetota bacterium | reverse complement strand
CCTCAGCCAGCCGGCTGTCGAGGCCGCCGGGCTCGTGGAGCTGCGGCCACGGCAGTGGCTTCGCCTGGAGAAACTTCGCCAGCTTCGCCTTGTCGCCGTCGAGCGCCACGCCCACCACGGCGAACTTTTTCGGCCCGTACTTCGCCTGGAGCTCGCGAATCTGCGCCAGATCCACCTTGCAGGGCTCGCAGTCGGTGGACCAGAAGTGAACGAGCACCGGTCGGCCCTTGAAGGCGTCGATCGACACCTGCTTGCCGTCGAGCGACTTGCCCACGAGTCCGAGCGGCTTGCCCACGCTCTCGAGTCGGCGGGCGGCGCCGGCCGCCTTGCGGGCCTGGGGCGTGTCGGAAAAGCCGCCGGCGATCTCGCCGTAGCGGGCGATCGCCTCGGCGTCTCGGCCCTCGAACTCGTCACGGAAGGCCAACTGCAGCATCGCCTCGGCGGCCTCGGCGGCCTTGGGGTGGTTCTCGACGAAGGCGGCGAGGCTGTCGAACCAGGCTGCCTGAAGCTTGTCGGCGTCGGCGCCTCCGGCCTCCCTGCTGGCCGCATAGCGGGCCTGGATCAGCCGGAAATCGACGAAGGCCGCCAGCGGCTCGTCGTCGGCAAACCGCGTGGCCAGTTGCTCGAGCGCCGCCAGCCCGTCGGGCATGGTGCCATCCTGCACGTAGGCCGCCACGGTCTCCACGAGTTGCCGCCGCCAGAACGGCTGCTCAGCCGGGGCCGCTGCGGCGGCGATCTCCTCCAGCTTGGCGATGTAGTCGCCGG
The DNA here is from genome assembly GCA_046075145.1 of Planctomycetota bacterium. Taxonomy (GTDB): domain Bacteria; phylum Planctomycetota; class Planctomycetia; order Pirellulales; family UBA1268; genus QWPN01. The sequence continues at coordinate 2,827 of JBJTPO010000624.1, read as the reverse complement.
CGAGCTTCCCGCGGCCGGCCGCGTCGGCCTTCGCCATCTTGTCCTCGAGCTCCCGGAGCGACGCCATCAGGGGCCGGAGCGTCTCGTCGCCACCGCCGGTCGCGCTCCCGGCCGCGCCCCCGGCCGAGGCGGGCATGAAGAAACCGAGCGTCTCGGACAGGCGGCCGTCGGCACCGGGCAGCTGCGGAGCGTCGATCGGCCGCCAGGCGTCGCCGCACTTGACCAGCGAGCCGACGATCACCTGCACGCCGTTGCCGGCGTCGTCTGCCAGCGCCACGACGTTGTCGTAGGCGGTGATGTCCAGTTCCACGCCGGGCGAGCCGGCCGGGAGCACGCCCGGCGGCTGCGGCGTGAGCATGCTCGTCCAGACGGCGCCGGGGCCGACCTTTTTCTGCTCAGCGAGCAGTTTGGCAAACGTCTGCCGGGCGGTTTCGGCGCGGCCCGTCAGTTCGGCCAGCCGGTCGCCGCTGAAGCCTGCGGCCTCGAGGTCGGCCTTGGTCGGAAGCAGGCGAACGAAGTCGGCGGCATCGCGGCGGCCGAGGGCGTGCACGATCTCCGCGGTGGCCTCCTCGGCCGAGATCGCCTGCCAGGCGTCGAGCACGCCGTCGCCGTCACGATCGACGCCCCAGCGGGTGCCTCCCGAGTTGAGCCATCGGGACTGGTCGGCCTTGGAGTCGGCATCGTCGCCATCCATCTCCCGGTAGACCTCGAGCCCATCCTTGAAATAGCTCCAGCGGTCGACGACCCGGTCGCCGTTGACGTCGGCGAAGGCCCGCAGGATCCGCCCGTCGGCGGCCCGCACGACCAGCGCGCTGACCCCGTCGAGCTTCTCCTGCTTGATGGTCGCCGCGGCGATCTCGTCGGCGTTGGGGCGGTCGAAATCGACACCGTGCTGGCGGGGCTCGAGCTTGAGGGCGTCGGCGACGCTCGGCGCCGCCGCGGAGGCGACGAGCGGCACGAGGGTGGCCGCGAGGCCGAGGGCGGCGGGCAGTCGGAGCCGCGAACCGGCTCGAGTGGACGGGTTCCTGGACATGGCGGGCGTGCTCCTGTTGGCGATGCTGCCGCGGCGCGAAGGGCGGCCAGCGGATCGGGGAAACCTACCCCGAAGCGGCCTGTGGCGCCAGCGCCGGCTTTTGAAGCTGCCTGTCAGGCCGCTGCGCAGGCGGGCCCGTTTGAAGCCGGGCGGTTCGCCGCCTACACTTTCGGTTCTGGAGAAAGCCGCGCGCGTAGCTCAGTTGGTTAGAGCGCTACCCTGATAAGGTAGAGGTCCCAAGTTCGAATCTTGGCGCGCGCAGTGTGAGTCCGGGGTCCCAGCCCCGGCGTTGGAAGAGGGGACGTAGCTCAATTGGGAGAGCACCGCCTTTGCAAGGCGGGGGTTGTGGGTTCGATCCCCATCGTCTCCATTGCCGTGATCCTGCGGCTTGCCCGCTCGGCTAGGCATTTTTGCCGCCGGGAGGGATACTGCTGGTTTGCCCTCCCGCCTCAACTCCGTCCCTCTCCGGGCGGCCCCCTGCATGTCCTCCGCGCCCATCGTCCAGACCGGCCCCGCCGCCGCCCGCCGCACCGATCTTCGCAACATCGCGATCATCGCCCACGTCGACCACGGCAAGACAACGCTCGTCGACTGCCTTCTGCGGCAGAGCGGCCAGTATCGTGCCAGCCAACTCGCCGGCGAGCGGATCCTCGACTCCAACGACCTGGAGAAGGAACGCGGGATCACGATCCTCGCCAAGAACATCGCGGTCGAGTGGAAGGGCACGAAGATCAACATCATGGACACCCCCGGCCACGCCGACTTCGGCGGCGAGGTGGAGCGGGTGCTGCGGATGGCCGACGGGGCGCTCGTACTCGTCGATGCGGCCGAGGGGCCGATGCCGCAGACGCGGTTCGTGCTCTCCAAGGCGCTCGAGTGCCGGCTGCGGCCGGTGGTGGTGGTCAACAAGATCGACCGCCCCGACGCCCGGCCGCTCGAGGTGCTCGACGAGATCCTGGGGCTGTTCCTCGAACTCGGCGCCGACGACGACCTGGCCGACTTCCCCTTCGTCTACGCCTCGAGCCGCGGCGGCTACGCCTCACACGACCCGGCCGTCCGCGAGGGAACGCTGGAGCCGCTCCTCGACCTCGTGCTGGAGAAGATCCCCGGGCCGGTCGTGGATCCCACGGCCCCGCTGCGGATGCTGGTGACCACGCTCGACTGGTCCGACTACGTGGGTCGGATCGCCATCGGCCGCGTCGAGTCGGGCACGCTCACCAAGGGTTCGCCCGTGGTCCGCTCCACCGCGGCGGGCACGCTCCTGCCGGCGAAGCTCGTGGGCGTGCAGTCGTTCGCCAAGCTCGGTCGGATCGACGTCGAGGAGGCCACGGCCGGCGACATCGCGGCCGTGAGCGGCATCGAGGACGTCGAGATCGGCGACACGATCTGCGACGCGGTCGACCCCCGGCCGCTGCCCCGGCTGACGGTGGACGAGCCGACGCTCTCGATGGTGTTCGGGATCAACACCTCGCCCCTGGTGGGGAAGTCGGGCAAGTTTCTCACCACCCGCCATCTGCGGGACCGGCTGGAGAAGGAGCTCGAAAAGAACGTGGCCCTGCGGGTGGAACCGATCGCCGGCACCGAGCAGTTCGCCGTCGCCGGGCGCGGCCTGCTGCACCTCTCCGTGCTGATCGAGACGATGCGGCGGGAGGGCTTCGAGATTTCGGTCGGCAAGCCGAAGGTGATCCTCCGCAAGGAGGGCGACACGACCTACGAGCCGTTCGAGACGCTCGTGGTCGAGGTGCCGCACGACAAGCTCGGGCCCGTCATGGAGTTGACCGGCTCCCGCCGAGG
>JBJTPO010000623.1:0-3011 GCA_046075145.1 Planctomycetota bacterium | reverse complement strand
CTCTTGTGGATCGTGAGCGCGTGCACCGTGGCCGCTTCGTCCAGCCGCGTCACCGAGACGCGACGCACCGCCCGGCCCTCCGGAAAGGCGGCCTCGAGGCGAGCCGAGCCATCCGCCGCCGGCACCACCAGGCCGATGTCGCCATTGAACAGGTCGAGCGCGGGTGCGTTGCGGGTGATCATGACCGGCCGTCCCGGATACCAGGGCGGCCCGCCGAAGCGGCGAAGATGCGTTTCCACCAGAGCGTTCCAGCCTGCGGCGCCGAGCGAGCCGGAGCGGTGGGCGCACAGCACCTGCAGGTCCTTCTGGGCCGCGACGGCGGCGGTTGCGTCGCCGGCTCGGGCCAGCGTGCCGAGCCGCGTGGCATGGGCCATGACCTCGGCGACCAGGGAGCGGTATCCAGGCGAGCCGGGCTCCACCCAGGTGATGGGCCCCGCAAACAGGCCGGCCGGCCGCGCCCCGGAGGCACCGAGCAGGTCGAGCACGGCGGGGACGTCGCCGGCCAGGATCGCGTCGGCCAGCGCCCCGATCTCGGCGCCGAAGCGGTGCCGCGTGACCAGCCGATCGGTAACGGCTGCCAACGGCGAGCCTTTCCGGGCCGCCGCCCGGGCGATGTCGGCGAGCACCGAGCCGGCTTCCACGCTCGCCAACTGGTCGGGATCGCCCACGAGCAGGAGTTCGGTGTCGGGCGAGACGGCCTCGAGCAGCCGATGCATGAGCGAACTGGAGAGCATCGAGGTCTCATCCACGACGACCAGATCGTAGGCCAGCGGGTTCTCGGCATTGAAGGGATACCGAGGGCTGCCCTGAGGGCGAATCTTCAACAGGCGGTGCACTGTCACCGGCCGGGCCGCGTCGATCGCGTCGAGCACCGGCTGTGGCGCCCGCTCCGCCACGCAGCGGGTGCGCAGGGCCTCGGCCATCCGGGCGGCCGCCTTACCCGTGGGCGCGGCCAGCGCGATCCGCGTGGCAGGATCAGCCGTGAACTTCTCGATCAGCCGGCGGGCCACCTCCGTCGTCTTACCGGTCCCCGGGCCGCCGAGCAGGATCTTCACACGGGTGGGCGATGCGGTCGGATCGCCGCCTGCGCCTGTGAGCCGGCGGGCGATCGCCTGCTCCTCATGGAGCGAGCGGGCGAGGTAAAGCCGATTGCCGTCGAGGATGAACGGCCGCCGATCGCCCGGCCCACCTACGAGCGATCCCGCAGACCGGAGGGCCTCTTTCCAGGCGGCCGCGTCGGCGGGCCAGGCGAGGGGGCCGGCGGCGGAACCATCGCCGCCGCCGGCGTCCGTGATCCGATCGAGATCCACACAGGTATGGCCATCGCGCGGCGTTCGTAGCGCGAGGGCCAGGGCAAGCCACGCCGGCAACCCCGGCTCGAGCGGCTCATCTCGCGAAGCCATCGAGACGAACACGCCCACGGTCGCCACATCGGCGGCCGAGATCACTCCGGCGTCGACAGAGGCCGCGAGGCCGGCGGGCGGATCAGCCGTGATCAGGGTGGACATGGTTTGGCTTGCAGGGATTTTTTCGTGTCAGGGTGAAAGCTTCATGCGCTTGCCCGCGAGCAGATCGCTCAGCCGTCGCCAGATCGCCGTCGGCGGTACCCAGGCGAACACCCCGTAGCGATGGCCCGCGTGATCCACCGGGGTCGTGGGCCCGTGCATCCCGCGGGTGAAGCCGTAGACCACGCCCGCGATGCACTCGCCCGGATCCCAGCCCGCCGGCTTCACCGGCCCGAGCCGCCAGCGCAGCAGCCGGTAGACGGCCGTGCCGTAGACGAGCGCCTGGAGCGGGTAGTGATGCCCCTCCATCGCCGCCACCAGCCGGCTCGGCGCGTAGGCTGCCAGCGGCACGGCCTCATCGCGGCGGTGCAGCCGATTGGTCTTGTAGTCGGCGATCACGAGCAGCGGATCGTCGGCCGGCCGGCCGGGCAGCCGGAGCACCACGTCGATCGAGCCGTTGATCAGCCCGGCCAGCGGGATGTCGAAGGCCGGCCCGGCAAGCAGGCGGGCGTAGCCGGCGAGCCGGTCGCCGGCCGGCAGGTTTGCGGCCAAGACCCGGCCCACATCGCTCGCCCGGACGCCCGCGGTGAGTCCCGCGAGGCCCATCTCGAAGTCGAGTTCCGCGAGGCGATCGGCGGCGGCGAAGTCGGCGAACCGCAGATCGCGGAAGGCCGCGGTCGCCGGTCCGCCGAAGGGCGTCTCGAGCGTCGCCGTGATCATCGCTGCCAGCGGTCCGTGGTGGGGGCGGAGTACGTTGGAGGTGGCCACGTCGCCCACCGCGCGGGTGACGGCGGCCACGCGAGCGGTGGCGTCGGCGGCGGGATCGATGTCGAGCCCCTCGAAGATCTCGTGCACCGCCGAGCCGAAGGCGGTGCCGGCAGGAAGATCGGGGATCGGAAACGACGCGAGTTCGGGGGTCTCGACGTGCGTCGGGCCTCCGGAAGCTTGTGACGGCCGTTCGTCCGCGGCAGGTTCGCCCGGGCCGGAGTCGCCTGCGTCTGGCACCGCCTCGTCGTGGCCGCGGCCCGGAGCGAGTTGCTCGCGTGGGGCGGCGCGTGCGGCCGCGGCCACGGGGCCGCTGAACGAGGTCCGGCGGTAGGTCTGCATCACCTCCGACGGCAGCGGGGCGACGGCTGGCGCGATCGGTGGCCCGGCCTCGTCGGTCGGCCGCCAGCGGGCCGGCAGCCGCGGCAGGTCGGCCGCGTCGCGCAGCGGCGGCGGATTCGTGATCACCGCCTGCATCACGCCATCGGCCCCGTCGGTCTTGCGGATCACGCAGAGCTGATGCCGCGGACGGGTCAGGGCCACGTACAAGAGCCGGCGAAACTCCTGGTTGTCGGCCGCCAGCACCGCCTCGACCACCGGCGTCGATGCGACACCGGTGAGGGCAGAAGCCACGTCGAGCCGCCGCTCGGCTCCTGCATAGAAGACAGCCGGCCCACGCGGCGCCCGCTCCTTCTCCTTCCAGTCGTCGACCACGATCACACAGGGAAACTCGAGCCCCTT
>JBJTPO010000622.1:0-3366 GCA_046075145.1 Planctomycetota bacterium | reverse complement strand
GCCGCGCGGCTCGGCCAGCGCCTCGTGGGCCAGCGACACGAGTTCCGCAAGCCGCTGGCGGCAATCAAGATCGTCGGCCACCACGATCGTGCGGAGCTGGCAGGGGTTGATCGGCTTTCCACCGGGCGTCGTCTTGCCGGGCGACCACGACCCGTTGCGGGCGATGATCGAGACCCCGTCGACATCGAGCCCGGCGGCCCGCGCCGCCACCAGCCGCACCGCCGCCACGTGGAGCGGCCTGCCCCAGGAGTCGCGGTCGGTCTTGCCGGTCGTCACCTGGACGAGCTGCCGCGACGGCTCGTGCACGCCGCGCAGATGCCCCGCCACCCGCGTGCCGGCTGCGTCGACCCGCAGCTCCCGCGACACGAAGCCCGCCAGCGGCACCCGCTTGGCCTCGGCGAGCGCGACCACGCCGTGCGCGAGCTCGCGGATCTCCCGCAGCTGGGCCGCGCCATGCGGGCCGATCGGCAGCCGCCCGCTTGCCTCGAGCGCTTCGAGCCATGCCGCCTCGCCGGCGGGGTCGGCCCCGAGCAGGCCGAGCAGTTCCTCGGCTGCCCGGCGGACCTCGCGGGGGGAAAACTCGAGCGGAAACGTGGCCGGCGTCGCGGGCTCGTCGGCCCGCCAGGTGTCGATGCCGAGGGTCTCTTCCAGGTGCAGCTTCAAGGGGTCGCCCGCCAGCCGCTCGAGCACCTCGAGCGCGATCACCGGCAGCGGCGGGATCGCCGCGGCGGCCGCCATGGGCCGCGGCTCCGGCTCCGATCCCAGCCGCGCCGAGACGGCGAGGGCCGCCGGGTCGTGGCTCCAGATCAGGCCCGGCTGTACGCCGCCCGGGAGGAAGTTGCGGCGGCCAAGCCCATGTCGCGGGTGGAGAATCTCGATGCCGGAGGGCTGCGCGGGATCGGCTCGGGTGACCCCGTGTCGGACGGCGAAGTCGACCAGCTCGGCCAGCGGCGTCACCAGCGGCACCGGCTCGTTGGTCTTGATGTTTTGGCCGGTGCAGGCGATGAGCAGGCGATCGGCGGCGGCGAGCAGGCAGTCGAGCAGGGCCCGGCGCTCGTCGATCCGGGGATCCGCATCGCCCACGAGCTGCTGCCGGGCCACGAGATCGTCGCCCTCGCTTTCGGACACGCCCACGACGCCGTCGTCGTAGCCGATCACGCAGATCACGCGGAAGGGCACGCCGCGCAGCGGCACCAGCGACGAGGCGGTGATCGCCCCGGTGCGGAGCGGCTGCCGGCCCGGCTGCTCGTCGAGCCAGTCGGTCACGAGGTCACGGACGTCATCGAAGGGCACGGGCTCCTGTTCGGCGGCCGTGCCCGTCGCCGCCGCGCGGAGCCGCCGCAGGCAGGCCAACGGCTCGACCAGCTCGCCGCACTCGCGGCCGCAGAGCTCGACGAGTGCCCCCTCGATCGCGCCGCACCAGTCGGCGACCGGGCGGCGGTCGGCCGTGAAGGCTTCGAGCCGCTGGATCGTGGCGAGGATCCGCACGAGCGTCGCGATCGCGGGGATGTCGGCGGTGTCGACGTCGGCCAGCGGCACCACGCCTCCGGCCTCGGACCGCGGCGGCGCGTCGGGCAGGGCGGCACCGAGCAGCATGCTTTCGAGCCCCCGCTTCCAGGTGTGGATCTCCGGGATGCCGGCCAGGCCACGGCGGCGGCGGTGGGCCGCATCGAGTCCCCAGCGCACCTGCGCCCGCGCGACCAGGTCGGACCAGGTCGCAGCCACGTCGTCGTCGACCTGGAAGGCCGCGCGCACGAGCGGATGGCCCGCGACGGCGAGCACGTCGTCGACACCGCACCGGGATCCGGGCAGGGCGAGCAGCGCCGCGAGCAGCTCCGCCCCCGGGCTCAACTCGCGAAGCCCGCGATCGGCCACGACCAGCGGCAGTCGGATGTGCTTCTGCCCGCCCGCGGCGTCGAGCCCCTCGACCTCCTGCCCAAACACGGCCCTGAGGTGCGGCGCGGCCTGCTCGATGCAGGGGCTGACGATCGCGACGTCGTGGGGTTGGAGATCGGGCAGCTCCGCGAAGCAGTGCAGCAGCGCCTCGTGGATCACCTCCGCCTGACGGGCGAGGTTGTGGCAGCGGTGGACCGTCAACGAGCGATCTCGAGCGAGGTCATGCGGCGTGGGCTTGGCCAGGCTCCCGGCGGCCACGGTGGCCTGCATCCGTGCCAGGAGCGTTTCTGGGAGTGACGTGGGCTCGGTCGCGCCGGCCGTCACCGCCACTCCCTGCGAGGCGAGCAGGGTCTGCAGGTTGTGGGCGCCCGCGAGCCAGGTCGCCACGAGCGGATCGACCCCGTCGATGAGACCGGATTCTTCCCGGCGGCGGGCGATGCCGGGATTGGATTCGGGCAGCGCCGCGGCGAGCCTCCGCTCGAGGCCGGGCGATGGGTGTACGAGCAGGGCTTCGACGTCGCAGACCTCACCAAGCCGCGTCAGGCACTCGAGCTGCGAAAGCGAGAGCGACTCCAGGCCCGCGACGAGCAGCGGCCCGCGGTCGCGCTGATGGGCGGCGGCGAGGCGGCTCGGTGGGGGCGGCTCACCGCTCCGCCCGCGGACGCTCCGCCAGAGGTCGAACTGCCAGCGGTCGGCCGCGGGCAGCTTGTCAGGCACCGCGATGCCGTCGTGGACCTCGTCGCCGGTGGTCGGGCTGAGCACGGGATTGGGCGGCGAGCGGCCCCACTCGCGGATCATCGCCGGCCGGCGGACGTGATACTCGTCGAATCGGCCGGCGATCCGGCGGGCGTCGAGCAGCGGCGTGCGGGTGCGGTCGAAGGGCAGGGCGAGCGCCGCGTCGCGGGCCAGCGCATCGAGCACGGCGAAGGTGAGCCGGTCGATGCCCCAGGGATCGAGGCTGCGCTGGTCCGGCTGCAGAAGCGTGGGGATCGAGCCGGGGTACGTGATCGCGACGTTGGCCACGATGCCGTCGCGGTCGTCCGGGTCGCTCGCGCCCAAGCGTGCCGCCAGCACCGACTCGAGCCAGGCCCGGGCCCCGGCGTGCGGCACGATGATTCGCTGCCGCAGGAATGGGTCGCCGGGCCGGGAGAGAAACCGCACCGCCGCCGGCACCACGTCGGCGAAGCAGCGGACGAGTTGGACGCGAAGTGGCATCGGGCAGACGCTCGGCCGGGCGGCAGGTTCGGATGGGTCGGCAGTTGTACCGACTCCACCCTGACAAACCTGGTCAGGCGGCTGGCACCGCGGCAAGGCCCGTGGGCCGAAGGTCGGCCGCAGGCCCGTTCGGGGCCGCGAAATCGGCCGTCAGGATGGCCGCGAGCCGCGTGGCGAAGGCGTCGGCCGAGCGGGTCGCGAGGATCTCGCGGTGTCGCTCGGGAGTCAGGCTCCGGCGGGCGGCGGCCTCGATCG
>JBJTPO010000621.1:0-1380 GCA_046075145.1 Planctomycetota bacterium | reverse complement strand
GCCTTGGCGACCTTGCCCTTGCAGTTGTTGCAGCAGAAGCCGACCGGTACGCCGCCGACCTCCACCTGCGTGCCGGGCTTCACCGGGCCGCCGCTCAGGGGGCAGCCCTTCTGCACCATCTGCCCGGTCACGACCAGCTGCTGGCGGGCCTTGGCCGTGAACTTGGCCGAGTCGGCCGCGAACGCCTTGACGCACTTCTCGCAGCAGAAGCAGACCTTGCCCCCTTCGAACTCCGCCGTCGCGTCCGGGTCACACGCATGGCCGGAGACGGGACACAGCGGCTCGATCTTCTTGGCCGGCGCCGCGAGGGTGACGGCGGCGAGCAGGATGATGCCAGTGGCGGCGAACAGGGCGGTCTTCATGGGATCAGTCCTCGAAGGTGCGTGGCGACGGGGAAAATGTCGAGCCGGAATCATAGCCCCGGGTCGGAGGCCGACACAACGCCTCCCCTGTGCCGCGGTTCAGGCAGGCCCAGCGCCACGAGCGCACCCGTCGCGATCACGGCGGCACCCGCCACAAACACCGGTCGAAACCCGATCGCATCCACCGCCAGACCCACCACGGGTGAGAACACGAACGGCGCCGCGAGTGCCGCCCCCACGATGCTCACATACCGCGGATGCTCCGCCGGCACGGGCGCCAGTTCCAGCGCGTAGCCCGTGAAGATCTTGAGCGAGATCGGATTGAGCCCCAGGGGCGCGAAGACGAGCCAGAACCATTCGCCGGCCAGGGCGCGCGGCGCGAGCGAGAGCAGCACGACCACCAGCGGCGTCAGGGCCGAGAGCCCAATCAGCCAGACCAGCACGATCTGCGTCCCCCTCCGATCGGCGAAGGGCCCCGCCACGAGGCTCGCCAGCCCCGTCGCGACGTTCTGCACCACGACCCATACGAGCAGGCTCGACCGCCCCGTGCCGAGGCTGTCGCGGGCGAAGGCCTGGTAATGGGGAAAGAGCATCAGCACGGCCGAGAAGCAGCCCGCAACGAGCGTCAGCCGTCCGAGGGCCGGGTCGGCCGCGAGCACCCGTCGCCACGAGACAACGCCCTCGGCCACATGGGCCAGCCAGCCATCCGGCCGCCGCCCCCGCACCGGCTGGATGTCGGCGGGCTCGTCGATCACCAGTGGCACCAGCGCAGCCAGGGCGAAGAACGCCGCGGTCGCGGCGAAAATCTTGGGAAACCCGTCGGGCTCGGTCAGCCACGGCCCTAGGAGCAGCACTGCGGCGAGGATCGCCAGCACGCTCCCGACCGTCACGCTCACCACCATCGCATGGCCGCGGTTGCCGGCCGAGATCAGCTTGCCCTGGAGCGGGGCAAGCACGAGCTGGTTGAGTCCGTTGGCCGCCGCGAACGCGGCGTAGACGAACAGAAACAGCCCGGCCA
>JBJTPO010000620.1:0-2890 GCA_046075145.1 Planctomycetota bacterium | reverse complement strand
CCTCCCCCTGACGGTCGGCATCGGCGCGACGCGAGATCAGCGCCGACACCGACGGGTTGATGAAGGCGAAGCCCACCACGACGAGTGCCGCCGCCGCGTAGAACGCCCAGCGCAGGGGATCGCCAGCCCCGGCCACGATTCCCCGCCCCGTCACTCCCGCGGCCACGGCCGCGAGGGCCGCCATGCCGACGAGCATCAGCCCGACGCCGGTCGCCAGCAGCCGCCGCTCGGGCAGCCGCTTGGCCAGCGGGCGGTAGCTGCCGCCTGCCAGCAGCAGCACGAAGCCGATCGCCGCGAACACGAGGAAGTTGGCGTCGTCGGCCATGCCGAAGGCCTGCTCCGTGAACAGCGCGAGGGTCGACTCGAACCCGGCCATGGCCACGATCGAGAGGAAATAGACGAGCACCAGGCCGCCGACGGTGGGCATCCGCAAGACGGCCACGCTCCGCTCGACGCTGGGAAACTCCTTGGCCGCCCTGGCGCCCGGCCGGCGGGTCTCGCGGAACACGAGTGCCGCGATCACCAGCGCCACCAGCGAGAGCAACGACGCGATCGCCCCCACGCCCCACCGCGCCCGATCGAAGAGCGCCAGGCCGAAGTAGGCGATCAGGGGCCCGAGCGTGAACCCGCCGCCGAAGGCGATCCCGATCAGGGCCATGCCCCGGGCCCGGTTCTCGGGCGTGGTGCAGTCGGCGATCACGGCGGCGGCCGTGCCCACGCTGGCGCCGGCGATGCCAGCCCCGATCCGCGCCACCAGGATCAGCCCCAGGGCCCAGTATGCCGCCGACTGCGTCGGAGGCGGATCGACCGGCACGCTGACCGCGTAGCCGTAGAGCGCGTAGAACACCACGGATCCGGTCAGGCTCAGCAGCAGGATCGGTCGCCGCCCGACGCGGTCGGAGATCCGCCCCCAGATCGGGCTGAACACGAACTGCATCAGCGAGAACACCGCGAACAGCAGTCCGATCACGGCGCCGCCGGCGCCGCCACCGAGCGGCGACAGCCCGATCGCGTCGAGATAGGGCGTGACCTGCCGCGGCAGCACCGGCAGCACGATGCCGAAGCCCAGCAGGTCGATGAACACCGTCAGAAACACGACCAGCAGCGGCCCGCGGGAGGTCGGAGCGGCGATGACCGGCGGCGTGGGGGCTGACATTCGCGGGGCTCTGCGCGGGGCGGGCTGGCGGGAACGACGCCGGGCGGGTGCAGCCAGATGCTACACTCCCCGCCCATGAAGGATCGTGGACAGGCCGATCGCCGCGCCCCGCCGGACGACCCGCCGAGCGTGTCCGAGGTGACCGGCCGCGTCAAGGACCTGATCGAGAGCCGGTTCGCCGACGTCTGGGTGGCCGGCGAGGTCAGCAACCTCACGCGGGCCTCGTCCGGCCACGTCTACCTGTCGCTCAAGGACGACGAGGCGCTGCTGCGCGGCGTGATCTGGCGGAGCACGGCCTCCACGCTGGCGATCGAGCCGGCCGACGGGATGGCGGTCGTCTGCCACGGCCGGATCGAGGTCTACGCCCCGCGGGGCACCTATCAGATCACGATCGATCGCCTCCACGCGCTCGGCACCGGCACGCTCGAGGCCCAGTTGCGGAAACTGCATGCGACATTGGCCGCCGAGGGCCTCTTCGCGCCCGAACGCAAGCGGCCCATTCCCGCCTTTCCTCGCCGGATCGCGCTGGTCACCAGCCCCACGGGCGCGGCGATCGCCGACTTCCTGCAGACGCTCCGCTCCCGCTGGACGGGGAGCGAGGTGATCGTCGTGCCGTCGCGGGTGCAGGGGGCCGGCGCCGCCGAGGAACTGGCCGCCGCACTGGCCGCGGCCGCGCGAATCGTGCCGGCCGTCGACGTGATCGCGCTGGTCCGCGGCGGCGGCAGCCTCGAGGATCTCTGGAGCTTCAACGAGGAGGTGCTCGTCCGCGCGATCGCGGCCGCTCCGATCCCGGTCGTGGCGGGGGTCGGCCACGAGATCGACGTCACGCTCGCCGACCTGGCCGCCGACCTTCGAGCCCTGACGCCGACCGACGCCGCCGTGAAGGTCTCGCCAGACGGACCGCAGGTGGCCGCCGCCGTGGCGGGGCTCGGGCTCCGGCTCGACGCGGCCCTCACCCGCCGCGTGGTCGCCGCTCGCGACCGTGTGGTGCAGGTGGCCCGGTCGCGGATCTTCGCCGATCCCGCGCGGCTCGTCCGCGATCGGCGGGCGGTCGTCGATCAGCATGCGGTGCGGCTGGTGCGGCTGGGCCGCGCGGCCGTGGCCCGCGCCGGCGAGCGGCTGGCCGCCGGCGCCGGCCGGCTCGAGGCCGCGAGCCCCGTGCAACTCCTCGCCCGCGGCTGGTCGCTGACCTGGCGGGACGACGACCGCGGCCGCGCGCTGACGAGCATCGCGGGCATCGAGCCGGGCCTGCGACTGGTCACGCAGCTGGCCGATGGGCGGCTCTGGAGCCGCGTCGAACGCAGCGAGTTCGAACCCGACGTCGTCCATGCTACTCGTCAGGATCACACTCCATGAGCCCCCATCCGGAACACACACCCACACCGGCCTCGTTCGCCCAACCGGAAGAGCCTCCCCAGGTCGCCGGCTTCGAGGCTTCGCTTGGGCAGCTGGCCGAGCTCGTGGCCAAGCTCGAATCGGGCGGACTCGGCCTCTCCGAGTCGATCGACGCCTACGAGCGGGGCGTGGCGCTGCTCCGCCGGCTGCACGAGGAACTGGCCCGCGCCGAGGAGCGGGTGAGCGTGCTGGTGCGGATCGACGACGAGGGCCGGCCGGTGCTCGCGCCACACGACGCGGCCGAATCCGCCGCCGAGCAGCCGGCGACGCGCCGGGGCGGTCGATCGCGCTCCGGCCGCACCAAGTCCCTGCCGGGGATGGACGAGACATCCGCCGAGG
>JBJTPO010000619.1:0-1516 GCA_046075145.1 Planctomycetota bacterium | reverse complement strand
CGGGTCAAGCGGCTGGCCTGCGGCTTCCCGCTCGACGACAACTACTTCGCCTGGCAGGCATTCGGACGGCAGTACGACCACGACGGCCGCAAGGCCCTGCCCGACTATCTCAAGCGGGAAAACTACGAGAAGATCAAGTCGCTCGTGGACCGGGTCGAGACCCACGTGGCCTCCCTCACCGACCAGCTGCGGCTGGAGCAGCCGGGCAGCCTCAACGCCTTCGTGCTGCTCGACAGCCAGGACTGGATGCCGCCGCCGGTGATCGAGGAACTGTGGACCGAGATCGCCCGCGTCGGCTTGCCGGGCAGCCGCGTGATCTTCCGCACCGCGGGCGAGCGGTCGCCGGTCGAGCAGGCCCTCTCACCGGAGACGCGGGCGAAGTTTCGCTACGACCACGAACGGGCGCGCGAGTTGCACCGCAAGGACCGCTCGGCCATCTACGGCATGTTCCACATCTACGAGCGGCTGGGCGGCGAGGCATGACGACCGCGCCGGCGACCGGGCGGCCCGCCGACCAGGCGGCCGCCATGGATCGGATGTATCGCGTCACGCGTCATGTCTACGACCTGACGCGGGCCTACTACCTGCTCGGCCGCGACCGGATGCTCGCCCGCGTGACCACCGGGCCGGGCACGGCTGCTTGTGAGGTGGGCTGCGGCACCGCCCGCAACCTGATCAAACTCGCCCGCCGCCCCCAGCCGGGGCTCTTGTGTGGCGTCGATGCCTCCCAGGAGATGCTCGACACCGCGGCCGCCAGCATCGCCCGGGCCCGGGTGCCGGCGGCCGGCCTGGAGCCGATTCGGCTCCGGCAGGGGCTCGCCGAGGAACTCGACGCCGGGGCGATGTTCGCCCTGGAGCGGCCGTTCGACACGATCTTCTTCTCCTACTGCCTGTCGATGGTGCCCACCTGGCCCGGGGCGATCGAGGCTGCCCTGGCCAACCTCAAGCCTGGCGGCCGGATGCTGATCGTCGACTTCTGGGACCAGCGGGAACTGCCGGCGGCGTTCGCGGCCGGCTTGAAACGCTGGCTGGCCCTGTTCCACGTCCACTACCGGCCCGAGGTGCACGACGCGCTCGCCGAGCTTGGCCGCTCGGGTCGGGCGGAGGTTTCCTTCGAGTCGGTCGCCCGCCGCTACGCCTACATCGCGACCGTGACCAAGCGCTGATGGGCGATACCGAGGCGGGCCGGAACCCGCCGCCAGGGGATCGCGCTACGGCATCAGGAACACGATCCCGGTGATCGTCGCCGCCTCGACCGCGAAGCCGCGGATGCTGATCGGCACGGCCGGCACCATCCACGGCGCGCAGCTGCCGGGCCGGTAGTAGCCGAGCGGATAGACGCATTCCCATGGCAGCTCGACCCCCGCCTTGTAGGGCAGGACGGGAAGGGTGACGAAAAAGTGCGCCGCCGACACGAAGGGATCGGCGAGGCAGCCGTAGCCGTGCCCGTAGCGTTCGAAGTTCCAGTCCTCGAAGTACAGCGGTTTGTGGCACACCCCGGTCGCCTTCCAGGTCA
>JBJTPO010000618.1:0-2242 GCA_046075145.1 Planctomycetota bacterium | reverse complement strand
TGTCGGTGGGATCGTCGAGGGCGCCGTCGAGGAGCGTCTCCACGAAGCCCTTGATCGAGGCCACCGGCGTCTTGAGCTCGTGGGAGACGTTGGCCACGAAGTCGCGCCGCACGTTCTCGAGCCGCTCGATGTCGGTCACGTCGTTGAGCACGATCACGGCCCCTCCCTCCCCCGACACGTCCAGCAGGGCCGTGCCCCGCAGCCGGATCGTGCGGTCGCGGGCGGCCCGCAGGACGAGGTCGTCATCGACCGGCTCGCGGCAGTCGATCGCGAGGAGGGCGAAGCGCCGCAGGTCGGGATTGCGGATCACCTCCTGGAGCGGGCGGCGGAGCACGCCGTCGAGATCGACGGCCAAGAGGTCGGCCGCGGCCCGGTTCATGCCCACGATCCGCTGCCGGGCGTCGATCGCCAGCACGCCCTCGATCATGCTGCCGAGCACCGCCTCCTGCTGCGTTCCCTGCCGGCCGATCGTGAGTCCCCGCTCGACGAGCTGCTCCCGCAGGCGGCCGAGCGCCGCCGAGAGGCCCGCCATCTCGGCGAGCTCCGTCGAGGGCAAGGGCGCGTTGACGTCGCCGGCAGCGAGCCGCGTGGCCGCGGCGCACAACGCCTCGACCGGCTGCGCGGCGCGGCGGGCCAGGAGCCAGCCCAAGGCGATCGCCAGGCTGCCGCAGGCGAGCGACCCCGCCGCCAGGCGCTTGACCGAACGACCCACGGCCGCGTCGGAGACGGTCGTGTCGGCCGTCAGCCGCACGGCGAAGCTGGGTGACTCCGGCGGGCCGTGCGGCACGACGACGGCGAGAATGCGGTGGCCGGTGCCGATGTCGTAGCGGCTGCCACTGGTTGCGCGGCCGGACGACGTCGGCCCGGGGGCGGGGCTGTCGCGGCTGGCGTTCCGGGGCTGGGGCGGTGCGGCGGCGAGCGATTTTCCACCGGGGCGGAGCAGTTCGACTTCGAGGCCGGTGGTGGCGGCGAACTGGCGGAGCTGTTCGGTGCGCGCGGCGGAGTCGTCGCCGGCCGTGGCGAGGGCGGCGGTCAGCCGCCGGCCGAGCTCCTCGAGCCGCTGCCGCTCTCCTTCAGTGGCCAGCGTGCCGATCTGGACGCTGCCCACCCAGAAACAGCCGGCCAGCACCGAGGCCACGAGCAGGCACCAGCCCAAGAACAGGTGCCAGACGAGCCGGGTGCGGGGCATGGGTGGAGCGTACGGCGGGACGTGCGTCACGCCCGGAACCGATATCCCACGCCGCGCACGGTCTCGATGTAGGAGCCGAAGGTGCCGAGCTTCTTCCGCAGGCCGGCGACTTGGACGTCGACCGACCGCTCCGTCACAGGATAATCCTCCCCCTTGACCGCGTCGACGATCTGCGTGCGGGTGTAGGCCCAGCCGGGCCGTTTGGCCAGAAACTGGAGCAGGGCGAACTCGGTGTAGGTGAGTTCCAGGGGCTGGCCCGCCAGCATCGCTTCGTGCCGGCCGGGATGGATCGAGAGTTCGTGGACGTCGATCGTGACCTCTGCCTCGGCTTGCCGACGGGTGTCGTGCCGCCGCAGGAGCGCCTTGATCCTGGCGCCGAGCACCCGCGGGCTGAACGGCTTGGCGATGTAGTCGTCGGCGCCCCGCTCGAGCCCGGCGATCATGTCGCTCTCCTCCCCCTTGGCGGTGAGCATGATGATCGGCACCTCGCGGGTCCGGGCGTCGGCCTTGAGCCGCCGGCAGACCTCGAGGCCGTCCACGGCCGGCAGCATCAAGTCGAGCACGATCAGGTCGGGCGGCAGCCTGCGGGCCGCCTTGAGCGCCTCCTCGTCGCTGGCCACGCAGGCGACGTCGTAGCCCTCCTTCGTGAGGTTGTAGCGGACGAGTTCGAGCGGATCCTCCTCGTCGTCGACGACGAGGATCCGTGGGGCCGGAGGCGTCGCGGGGCCGGGCCGGGTCTTCGACGAGGCTTGCTTCACGACAACTTCCTGCGGGTCCAGGGTTTCAGTGCTCATGACGACACGGCGGCGGGGGGCGGGCTGGGGCAGGCAAAAGTATGCCCGCGGGTCGCCGGCCGGCGAACATGAGAATTGCGTGAAACCCGTGGCCGCCAGGCCGCGTCAGGAGAGCAGCAGTTCGACGTCTTCGGGCGTGAGATTGGCGATCACGCCGGCGTCGGCCCGCACGATCGACTCGGCCAGCTCCCGCTTCTTGTCCTGGAGGGCCAAAATCTTCTCCTCGACCGTGTCGCGGGCGATCAGCCGGTAGGCGAAC
>JBJTPO010000617.1:0-7361 GCA_046075145.1 Planctomycetota bacterium | reverse complement strand
GACGGCGCCGAGGCGCTCGAAGTCAGTTACGAACTTGCCCCGCAGTCGTCCCCCGTGCCGATGGACAAACTCGTGGCCGCCGTCAGCCGCCGGGTGAATCCAGGCGGGCAGAAGGAGGTCACGGTGCGGCAGTTCGGCCTCGACCAGATCGAGGTCATTCTGCCGGAGGTCGAGCAGTCGGAGGTCGAGCAGATCAAGAAGATCATCTCGAGCGCCGGCGTGCTGGAGTTCCGGATCGTAGCCAACCGCGCCGACCCGCGGCACCGCACCGCGATCAGCCAGGCCGAGGGCTTCCGGGGCAAGACGGTGCGAGTCCAGGGCGAGCCGGTCGCCCGCTGGGTGCGGATCGATCCGGCCAAGATGGCGGTCGACACCTCGATGGTCACCCGCAACGCGGCCGACGGCGGCATCGAGGTGCTCGTGATGCTCGACCGCTTCAATGTCACCGGAGGCGACCTGAGCCGCGTCAGTCCCGACATCGACGACGCATCGCTCTCGCCGTGCGTCAGCTTCCTGCTCAACTCCCGCGGGGCCGCCAAGTTCGGGGTGCTCACCAGCCGCAACCTGCCCGATCCGGCCAACGGGCTCACGAGTCGGCTGGGCATCCTGCTGGACGACCTGCTCCAGTCAGCCCCGGTGATCCGCAGCACGATCACCTCCAGCGGCCAGATCACCGGCAACTTCGACCAGCGGGAGGTGGACGAGATCGTCGAGATCCTCAACGCCGGCAGCCTGCCCGCCGCCCTCGAGCGGGAGCCGATCAGCGAGCAGCGGATCAGCGCCCAGCTCGGCGATGACACGATTCGCAGCGCGGGGCAGGCCATGCTCGTCGCCACGATCGTCGTGCTCACCTTTATGCTCGCCTATTACCGGTTCTCGGGGCTGGTGGCCGACCTGGCCGTGCTGATGAACATCGTGCTGGTGGTCGCCTTGATGATCTCCTTCAAGGTCGCCTTCACCCTGGCCGGTCTGGCGGGGCTCGTGCTCTCCGTCGGCATGGCGGTCGATGCCAACGTCCTGATCTATGAGCGGATGCGGGAGGAGCTCGATCGAGGGGCGGCGGTGCGAATGGCGATCCGCAACGGATTCCAGCGGGCCTTCTCCACGATCATCGACTCGAACCTCACCACCCTGATCACGGGCGCGGTGCTGTTCGCGATCGGCACCGACCAACTCAAGGGCTTTGCGATCACGCTGATCCTGGGCCTGACGCTCAATCTGTTCACGGCGGTGTTCTGCTCCCGGGTGGTGTTCGACCTGGCCGAGCGGTCCCGCTGGCTCCGCCGCCTGTCGATGGGCCGGATCCTCAGCGCCACGAGCCTGCAGTTCGTCCGCTGGGCGCCGTTGGCGGCGGCCGTCTCGCTGGTGATCATCGCCGCCGGGGCCGCTGCGGCGGCCCGCCGCGGGATGGAGCTTTTCGACATCGACTTCACAGGCGGCACGAGCGTGCAGGTGGAGCTGAAGGAGGGGCAGGAGCTCCCGATCGCCGAGGTGCGGAAGCTCGTGGGCTCGAAGCTCGAGTCGGCGACGGTGAGCGGCGTGGCCGTGGCCAACGAGGTTGCCGGCCGTCGCTTCAAGATCGACACCTCGAACCAGGACGAGCAGGAGGTGGAGCGGCTCCTGCAGGAGGCCTTTCCCGGCCGGCTGGCCACCTACTCCATGCAGGTGGGCGTGATCGGCCCCGGGCCCGACGCGGACCGGGCCGGCGACGCGAAGCCGGGCGAGCCGGCCCCGCTCGTGACGAGCGTCCCCCTGACCTTCCCGGACCGGATCACGGGCAAGGCGCTGACGGCCACGTTTCAGGAGACACTGGCCGCCGCCGAGGTCGCCGATGCCGAGTTTGATCTGCGGCCTGCGGATGGCGAGGCGGATGGCGGCACTGGCGAGGCCGGCCTGTCGCCCGCCCTGCCGTCGCGGCTCTGGATCCTCTCCACCTCGCTCGACGCGGACACCACCCGCAAGGTGGTCGATCGGATGGCCAAGGAACTGGCGGAGACGCCGGCCTACCTGTCGGCCAACGCCATCGGCGGCAAGGTGGCGGGCAACACCAGGGTGACCGCCGTCTACGCTCTGATCGCCAGTCTGGCCCTGATCGTGCTCTACGTCTGGGTCCGGTTCCAGAACGTGGCCTTCGGGGTCGCGGCGGTCGTGGCCCTGATCCACGACGTGCTGATCGCGCTTGCGGCGCTGGCGCTCAGCCGGTTCGTGGCGCCATTCATGGGCTGGGCCCTGGTGGACGAGTTCCGGATCAGCCTCGATGTGGTGGCGGCCCTGCTCACGATCGTGGGCTTCTCGATCAACGACACGATCGTGATCTTCGACCGGCTCCGAGAACTTCGCGGTAAGGCGAAGTTCGTGACTGGCGAGATGGTCGACCGGGCGGTGAACCAGACCCTCAGTCGCACGATCCTCACCTCGGGCACCGCGCTGTTGGCGGTGCTGGTGCTCTATGTCTTGGGCGGGCCGGGGATCCACGCCTTCGCCTTCACGATGCTCGTTGGCGTGATCTCGGGCACCTACAGCACGGTCTACATCGCCGCCCCACTCGTGGTCTGGCTGCAGCACCGTCTGGGCGGGGCGGTCGTGGCCGAACGGGCGGTTCCGCAGCCCGCCTGACGCCGCGGCGCGAAGCTCTGCGGGTTGTAAAGAGGCTGCCGACGCTGCCGACGCTGATGACGGCAGCGGTTGGGCAACCGGCGGGAGCGGCGGCTTCCGCCGTGAACCGGCCGGCCTGGTCGCCGCCGCCCTCCGCGGGTGGCATGGTTGAGGAGCGGCTCGGCTCCACCTTCGTGGCGTTCCCGGAGATCGTGTCGCCCGGAGGATGGCCGTGGACGGATTGACGCGGAGCATTCGGGTGATCTTCGGCCTCGGGATGCTGGCCGCAGGCACGACGCTCGCCGCCCCCACCGCCCTGACGGTGGCCCGGTGGTGGCGGCAGGCACCGACCTCTGCGGCCGTTCCGCAGGCGTTCCCGGCGATTCCGCCCACTGCGCCGCAGCAGGTGACCGCCTGGCCGGCACCTGCCGCGCCGGGCCTGGAGGCTGCGCCGCCCGTGGCCTGGCCTGGCCCCGCGACGGCTGCCGCGCCCGTGGCGCGATCGGAGTATCGACCGCCCGCGCCGCCGGCCCCGCTGCCGCCCGCCGCGACCGGCGCGGCCGGGCCGAATCCGGACCTGTCCGCCGCGTACCGCTCGACGCTGGCCGTGCCGCCCCCGCCGCTCATCGACGGCCAGCGGCCGCCGCCCGTCGCGGTCGGCTGGACGGCCCGCTTCTCGCGCGAAGTACAGCAGCGCCGCGAGTTGCAACCGCCGCCTGCGACTTCGTACCGCGTCCGCGACGGGGATGATCTGACCGGCATCGCCTCGCGGTTCTACGGCACCCCCGCGGCCGCGTCGCTCATCTGGCAGGCCAACCGCGGCCTCCTCGCCGACCCGGCCGTGTTGCCGATCGGCATCGAGTTGGTCTTGCCACGCCCGGACGCGGCGGGCGGCTACGGTGCGTCGATCGATCCCCCGCTTGGGCAGCCGGGCTTGCCCGCCACGCAGCCGGCACCGGTGCGGGGCGATCCCTGGCTCCAGGCCGCTCCGTAAGGTCAGCGGTCGTCGGCTGTCTCGATGAAGGTCAGGATCAGCTTGGCGGGATCGGGCTGCCGGGGGTCGGCCGCGCGGGCCGCCGCCAGTTTGTCACCGGCGAGCTTACCGCCGAGCTTCACGAACACCAGCGACGCCTCGCTGTCCTTGGCGGGGGAGGTGTTGCTCCGCTGCTCGGCGTCGACCTTCCGGCTGTCATACCAGCCGCTGGGGCGGGCCCGCTTCAGCTGCTCGAACACCTTGCCGGCGTCATCGTCCTCGCCGCCGGCAATGACCATGATCGGCAGGTTCGACCTGAGCGGCTCGGTGGCCAGCGGCTTGGTGATCGGGAAGCCCTTGGCCACCATGGCAGGATCGATCATCACGAGCCCGCGAACCTGACCTCCCTGCGGGCCACTTGCGATCGGCGGCCAGGCGGCGTCGAGCGCCGTCCAGGTCGCCCCCACGGTCGCTCCGAGGCCTGATCCGACGACGAACAGCCGGTCGAGATCGAGCGTGCCCTGGTTCGCCTGCTGCTTGATCCAGTTGCGCACCACCTCGACGTCCCCGCGGGTCGCCGCCTGCGCCCGCACTCGCCCCCCTCCGGTGGCGGCCATGGCGGCGAAGTCGGCGCTCTTGAGCAGGTTCGACTGCCCGGCCGCACCGGCTCTCCGAGCCAGATCAGGAATCTGGCTCTTGCCATGACCCCGCAGGTCCGGGGCGACCACGTTGCAGCCACCCACCTGCAACGCCTTGGCCAGCGGCTCGACGCTCTCGTGCGAGCCGCCGAGGTCGTGGAGCAGCAGGACGGTCGCCAGCGGATCGGCGTCGGCGGCCACGCGGTACACCCAGGCGCGGAGTTCGAGGCCGTCGGTCGTCTGCAGCGTGATCGCCTCGGGCCCCGGAGGTGGCTCCTTGCCGTCGGCTTTTCCGGCCGGCTCGGCGGCCCCGCAGGCGGCCCCCAGCCCCGCCGCGGCGATCGCCACGAAGCAGCGGCGACAACAGCCATTCCTGAGGGGGGGGGCGGCGTGATCGGTCGGCATGGCAACGCTCCGGCGGGGTAAATCGTCGGCTGGACGGGGTCAGGGTCACCCCGAGGAATAGATTATCCGCTGAGAACCGAACATTTCCATGCCGGGTCCCAATGGCGGGGCCGGGCATCGTGGCGGTATGATTGCGCTCGACGTTTGAGGGTCGCTTCCGACGGAGCGAGGACGAGCAATGGGTATGCTGGACAGTACACGCCGTCGGCTCCAGGAGTTCACCGGCGAGGACGAGACGCCGCTCGACGGCGACACCCCCGCCTGGGCCGTCAGCCTGGTGATCCACGTCGCCGTCCTGGTGTCGCTCGCCGTCGCGGGCTTCAGCACCGTGTCTTCGGCGCCCAAGCCGATCACCGTCATCGAGACGGTCGTCGAGGAGGAGCAGGAGATCCTGGAGATTCCACGCGAGGTCACGCTCGACCAGGTGGTCGAGGTCGATCCCGGGAGCCAAAGTATCGACGGGTTGGAGTCCGCCGAGTCGCTCGCGCAGGAGGTATCGGAGGTCTCGGTGGTCGCGGTCGAGATGCCCGACCTGGTCAGTGACGACATGAAGATCGAGCCCCTCGACGTGGTCTCGGCCGGCCTGAACTACGACGAGAATCTCACGGTGAAGGGGTCATCGGGCGTGGGCGAGACCGGCGCCAGCGGGGCGGTCGACCGGCTCACGCTCGAGATCGCGGCCTCGCTCGAGCAGCGGTCCACCGTCGTGTGCTGGGTATTCGACCAGTCCGTGAGCCTTTCCGGCCAGCGGAAGGAAATCGCCGCGCGGCTGGAGAGGGTGTTCGATGAGTTGGGCCTCACGTCCACCGCACAAGCCAACGACCTTTTCAACTTGGTCTACGCCTACGGCAGGCAGGTGACCCCGGTGATCGACAAACCCACGCGAGGCGTCGCGGAGGTCGTGTCGGCGATCCACAAGATCCCGGTCGACGATTCGGGCGTGGAAAACACGTTCACGGCGATCGCCGAGGCGGCCAAGAAGGCCAAGCAGATTCGGCTGTCCGGTGCTGATCGCCGCAACGCGATGATCATCGCCTTCACGGATGAGGTGGGCAACGACCAGCAATACGCCGATGCGGTGGCTGCGTTCTGCCGGTCCCATGCCATGCGGGTGTTCGTGGTCGGCGTTCCCGCGCCGTTCGGCCGCCGCCAGGTGAATATGAAGTTCGTGGAGTTCGACCCGAAGTATGCCGCCGACGAGCAGTGGGCCGTGGTCGAGCAGGGGCCGGAGTCTCTCTATCCCGAGTTCGTCGACGTCCGGCCGAAGCTATCGCCCGACGAGCCGATCGATTCCGGCTTCGGTCCCTTCAGCCTCTCGAAGTTGTGCGCCGAAACCGGAGGCATCTACTTCGCCGTGCACGCCAACCGGGGCACCAAGGGTCGCGTCAGCGACTCCGCCACGGCCGCGATGTCGTCGCAACTGCGATACTTCTTCGACCCCAAGGTGATGCGGGACTACCGGCCCGACTACCTGCCTCAGGCCCAGATCGACCAGATGCTGGCGACCAACAAGGCCAAGGCGTCGCTCGTGGAGGCGTCCAGGGCCGCCCAACTGAGCCCGATGGACGCGCCCACGATGCGGTTTCCCCGGGAGGACGACGGCAAACTCGCCCTTCTGCTCGGCGAGGCGCAGAAGAAGGCGGCGGTGCTCGAGCCGAAGATCGACTCCCTGTACGGGATCCTCGCCGCCGGCATGCCCGACCGGGCCAAGATCGCGCCGGAGGAGAAGCGGTGGCAGGCGGGGTTCGATCTGGCGATCGGCCGCGTTCTGGCCCTGAAGGTCCGGACGAACGCCTACAACATCATGCTTGCCCAGGCCAAGTCGGGCATGAAGTTCAAAAACCCGAAGAACGACACGTGGATCCTGAAGCCGAGCGACGACGTCTCGCAGGTGGGGTCTCAGACGGAGCGGCTGGCCAAGCAGGCCGACGAAGTGCTGCGGCGGGTGGTGGCCGATCATCCTGGCACGCCCTGGGCACAGATGGCCGCGGAGGAACTCCGCAATCCGCTCGGCTACTCCTGGCAGGAGACGTATACGGGCGTCAACGCCCCCAGGCAGGGCGACGGCAACGGCGGCAATCCCAACCCGGGTGACGACAAGAAGCGGATGCTCGCCCCCCCGCAGCCGAAGCGGCCTCTGAAGAACATCTGACCGGCCGGTGCTCGGGCGTGGCCAGAGCGACCTCGCCGGTTGAGGCTCGGCGTTCCCGGTTCTTGTGGCCTGGAAGCCTGGGCGCGCGGGCTCGGGGTTGCCCATGCCATCTCGCCGGTCGCTCCCTGCGGCCATCCCTGGCCTCCGGTCGCTCGGAGGAAACCTTGCTTCGCAACGGGTACCGATCCGCGAAGCGGATAGGTCGGCTGCGCTCGGTTTCCTACGCCGCTCGATTGGCATGGGCAACCCCTCGCAGTCCATTGCCGGAAGTAGCCGCGGGCCTCCGTTCCGCGGAATCCGCTCGCCACCCCAATTGGCTGGCATTCGGCGGCCAGGATGCGCGCCGCTCGACGCATGAAGACGGCCGCCCGGAGGTGCGGCCGGCGGCCGGGGCCGAAGGCCCGCGGGCCGCCAAGGCTTCGCGGGCCATGGATGGCCGCGAGTGTCGTCGTGGACGTCTACCGGCAGGAAGCCGGTGTTGGCGGTCGAGGGCGACCTTGGCTCGCCCTCCGATCGCCCAAGGCTTCGCGGGCCATGGATGGCCGCGAGTGTCGTCGTGGACGTCTACCGGCAGGAAGCCAGTGTTGGCGGTCGAGGG
>JBJTPO010000616.1:0-5406 GCA_046075145.1 Planctomycetota bacterium | reverse complement strand
CACCTGGCTCACCACCGAGGCGCCGAGCTGGCTACGGGATGCCTACGGCGCCCATGGCGAGGCGTTCGCCGGGTGGCTCCGCAATCGGCCCGCGGCCAAGGCCACCATTCGCGCGGTGATGGACGCCGTTCTCGACGGCCAGGCGGAGCGGGCTGCCGGGGGCCTGTTTCAGGTCTCGACGGCTCGCGAACGACTGGCCGACGCCGGGGGGGGACGGGTGGTCGTGACAGCCGCCACCGCCGATGCCGGAGAGCAGAAGGGTATCCATCCCGCGGACCCAGCTCGTGCGGCGTCCGTGTCGCGGGAGCCGCTGCCCGCCGACATCCTCAAGGCCACCGACCTCCGGACCGCGCTCGCCAGTTATCTGCCGCCGGCCGACGAAGCCGATTCCGCCGATGCCGAGGGGCGGGATCGACTCGCCCAGCTGAGGGTCTCCGCCGCCGAACTCGGCACGCAGGGAGATTTCGGGCGGGCGGCGGACCTGATCTCGGCCGCGATCGCGTGCGGTCATGCCGAGCCCTGGATGTACGAGTCCCTTGCGATCGCGATGGAGGCCGCCGGCAAGCCTCGGGCGGAGATCGAGCGGGCCCTGCTTTCCGCCGTCGACTTTGCCTCGAGCAGCACCGAACTTCTCCAGCTGGCCAACTATCTCGCCCGGTCGGGCTTCGACTCCCAGGCGATCCGCGTCTGCCGGCGGGTCACCCGCGGCGACCCCACCAACCGCGAGGCCTACGCCCTGGCGATGGCGATTGCCGCGAGGACGGAAGACGTCGACGCGCTGCGCTGGGCCTGCCCGGGCGTGCTCGCCCACGAGTGGCCGGCTGGCCAGCAGGAAGTCGCCACCCGTGCCGCCCGACTCGCCAAGGCCACCATCGACCGGCTCCGGGCCGCCGGCAAGTCCGACGAAGCCGATGCCTTCAAGGCGGCCGTCGATCGGGCGTTCGTGCGGGATATCGTCATCGACCTCGCCTGGACCGGCGATGCCGACATCGACATCGCGGTGCAGGAGCCTGCAGGCACTGTCTGCTCGATCTCCACGCCGCGTTCATCGTCGGGCGGAACGCTCCTCGCCGACGGTGAGGCTGGGGGCGACGGCACGACCCATCGCGAGCGGTATGTTGCCACCCAGGCGTTTCCCGGCGAATACAAGGTGCTCGTGCGGCGGGCATGGGGCAAGGTGGCGGCCGACACGGTCACGGCCGAGATGACCATCAATCGGGGTACCGACCGCGAGCAGACTCTGCGGCGACAGATTCGCCTCGGAGCCGACGAGCACCTGCTGGCGGTGAATCTGCCCGACGGTCGCCGCCGCGAGCCGCTCCTCGACGCCCAGATCGCCCAGGACGTGGCTGCACAACGGGCACTCGGCAAGGTTGTTCTCGCGCAGCAGATCGCGGCCATCAACGATCCCGCCGTGGCCGCGTCACTGTCTGCCAGCCGCGGCGGCACCCCCACGTTCGGCCCGCCGATTCCGGGCCTGCCCTTCTTCGGCCGGGGTGCCGTGGGCTACCAGCCGGTGATCACGACGCTACCCGAGGGTGTCAACATGTATGCCCGCGCGGTGGTGTCGGCTGATCGGAGGTATGTGCGAGTGACGGCGGTGCCACTGTTTTCGCTCGTTGGCCAGGTGACGCAGTTCAACTTCGCCGGTGGCGGTACCGGGACTGCGGCCGCAGGGGGCACCGGTGTGGCCGCAGGCGGCGGCGTGGCAGCCGGTGGCGCCGGAGCAGCCGGTGGCGCCGGAGCGGCTGGCGGCGTCGCTGGCGGCGTCGGAGCGGCTGGCGGCGTTGGTGGCGGAGCTGGCGGTGCAGGGGCTGCTGGCGGTGTCGGCATCTGCTGGGTGGCCCGCGAGGTGTACGGTGAAATCAACCCCCGCTGGCAGCTGTTCCGCGCATGGCTGTTTGCCGATGCCCCGGAGTGGCTCCGCGACGCCTACGTCGCCCACGGCGAGCAGTTCGCGGCCTGGATCCACGACAAGCCTGCCATCAAGGCCGTGCTCCGCCAACTCATGGATCGGGCCATCGAGTCGCATCTGGCGACGGATGGCCGCTGAGCCATGGCGAGGTTCGGAGTCATCCTCGCAGCAGCCGGCAGGAGCAGCCGCTTTCAGGATGCAAACTACAAGAAGCCGTTCGCACCACTGGCCGGCCGGCCTGTCTGGCTGCACGCGGCCGAGAAGTTCACCGATCGCGACGACGTGAAGCAGGTCGTGGTGGTGGTGTCACCCGAGGACCGCGAGGCGTTCCTGGAAAAGTTCGGGGCGAATCTCGCCTTCATGGGGATCACGCTGGCCGAGGGGGGAGCCGAGCGGGCCGACTCGGTTCGGAACGGCCTCGAAAGGCTCGCGCCCGAGATCGATTTTGTGGCGATCCACGACGCCGCCCGGCCCTGCCTGGCGACGGAGTGGATCGACCGCGTGTTTGCCGCCGGGGCCAAGACCGGTGCTGCCATCCTTGCCACGCCGGTGGTGAGCACGCTCAAGCGGGTCGGCCCCGACCGGGTGATCACCGGCACGGTTGACCGGGCCGGCCTCTGGGAAGCCCAGACGCCGCAGGTTTTCTCGCGCCCGATCCTCGAGCAGGCATTTGCCGCGGCCGCTGGCCGGTCGTTCACCGACGAAGCCGCGCTCGTCGAGGCCGCCGGTCACGCGGTCACGGTCGTGCCCGGCTCGCCCATCAACCTCAAGATCACCTCCCGCGAGGATCTCCGCCTGGCCGAACAGGCACTCAAGGCGCTGCCCAAACCGAAGCTCTCCGGCCCCGCCCATCCGTTCGCCGGCGACGACATCTGGAGATAGCGAGTGCCGGCCGACCTGCTTGCCGACTTCGAGGCCCGCGGCCTCGTCCACCAGTCCACCGACGCGGCCGCCCTGCGGGAATGGCTCGCGACGCCCGGCCGCCGGGTGTACGCCGGCTTTGATCCCACGGCCGACAGCTTGCACGTGGGGCATCTCGTGGCGCTGATGCTGTTGCGACGCGTGGCCGCCGCCGGCCACGAGCCGGTCGCGGTCGTGGGCGGGGCCACCGGCATGATCGGCGACCCGAGCGGCCGCAGCGAGGAGCGGAACCTGCTCTCGCCGGAGGAACTGGCCGCCAACATAGCCGGCGTCGGCCGGCAGATTCGGGCCGTGCTCGCCGCTCCTGCCCCGGACGGGCCGCTGGCCGCGACCGTCCACGTGGTCGACAACGCCGACTGGATGCGGGGCGTCGGCTACCTCGCCTTCCTCCGCGACGTGGGCAAGCATGTGCCGCTGGCGCAGATGCTGGCCAAGGACTCGGTCAAGAGCCGACTCGACCGCGACGGCGGCCTCTCCTACACCGAGTTCAGTTACATGCTGCTCCAGGCCTGGGACTTCGTGCACCTCTCCGACGCCCTCGACTGCCGCGTGCAGATCGGCGGCAGCGACCAGTGGGGCAACATCACCGCCGGGATCGAGCTGGGCCGCCGGCTCCGTGGCCGCGAGCTTCATGGCATCACCTGCCCGCTGCTCACCAAGGCCGACGGCACGAAGATGGGGAAGACGGCCTCCGGCGCGGTCTGGCTCGACCCGCGCCGCACCAGCCCCTACCGCTTCTACCAATATTGGATCAACCTCGACGACGACGACGCGGGCCGCTGCCTGCTGCGGCTGACGGAACTCTCTCTCGAAGAGATCCAGGCACTGGCCAAAGCCCGGGCGGCCAATCCCGCCGCCCGCGAGAGCCAGAAGCAACTGGCGGCCGAACTCACACGGCTCGTGCACGGCGACGAGGGGCTGGCGACGGCCCGCCAGGCGACGGAGATTTTCTTCGGCGCCGAGATCGCGAGCCTCGACGACGCGGCACTCGCCGAGATCTTCGCCGACGTGCCGAGCAGCGAGTTTCCCCGGGCGGCGCTCGACGGCGAAGGGCTGCTCCTCGCCGACGCCCTGACGGCGACGGGCCTGGCCCAGAGCAAGGGCGCGGCCCGACGCACGATCGAGCAGGGGGGCGCCTACGTGAACAACCGCCGGATCGCCGACGTGGCCTACCGGCTCACGCCCCGGGACTTGGCCGGCACCACGACGCTCGTGCTGCGGTCGGGCAAGAAGTCGTACGCCGTCGCACGGTTTGGCTGACTTTCTTTACGGCTTCGCGGCCATCCATGGCCCGTGAAGCCTGGGCGGCCCTCGGGCCTTCGGCCCCAGCCGCCGCCCGCACCTCCGGGCGGCCGTGCTCGTGCGCGACGTGGCGCGCGACGTTCGTTAGGACGAATCATGGGCGTTGGCTTGCTCGTCAACCGTTGGGCTGCGAGGGGTTGCCCGTGCCAATCGAGCGGCGTAGGAAACCGAGCGTAGCCGACCAATCCGCTTCGCGGATCGGTGCCCGTTGCGGAGCGACGTTTCCTTCGAGCGACCGGAGGGCAGGATGCCCGCAGAAAGCGTCCGGCGAGATGGCATGGGCAAACCCGAGCTTGCGTCACCTTGGAGCGTCCGACGAGATGGCACGGGCAACCCCGAGCCCGCGCCACCCGCGAAGTGGCGCACCAGAGCCCCAACTCGCTCAGCTCACACCCGGCGCGTGCGGTCGGTGCCGGGGCGGACGTCCAACTCGAGACCGTCGTCGTCGCCCCGCTCGAGCCGCTCCCAGGCGATCGCCCCCATCGCCGCGTTGTCGGTGCAGAGCGACATCGGCGGCACGAGCACGCCCACGCCCCGCCGCCGCCCCAACGCCGTGAGCGTTTCCCGGAGCAGCGTGTTGGCCGCCACGCCCCCGCCGACCGCGACGCTGCGACAGCCCGTCCTCTCGAGGGCGAGCTCCACCTTGGCGACGATGGAATCCACCACCGCCTGCTGAAACGCCGCCGCGAGATCCGCCCGCGCCCGGCCCTCGGGCGGGGGCGTGTCGGCCGGCGCTCCGGGCGGCCTGACGAGATACCGCAGGGCCGTCTTCAGCCCGCTGAAGCTGAGATCCAGCCTCTCGTGATCGGCCCGCAGCGGCCGGGGCAGCCGATGGGAGCGGGCGTCGCCGTCGCGGGCGGCCCGTTCGATCTCGGGGCCGCCCGGATAGCCGAGCCCGAGGATCGCGGCCGCCTTGTCGAAGGCCTCGCCAGCGGCGTCGTCGATCGTGCCCCCGAGCCGCTCGAGCGTGAGCGGATCGCGGACGTGAAACAGCGACGTGTGGCCGCCGCTGGCCACCAGGCCCACGCAGGGGTAGGTCAGCGCATCGCCATGCGCGAGGCGGCAGGCGTAGAGGTGGGCGGCGATGTGATCGTAGCCGACGATGGGAACGCGGAGCGTGGCCGCGATTCCCTTGGCGGCGGCGAGGCCCACGAGCAGCGAGCCGACCAGGCCAGGCTTCACGGCGACGGCCACGGCCTCGATCTCGCCGCGGGTGATTCCGGCCCGCGTCACCGCCTCATCGATCACCGGAATGATCCGCTCGACGT
>JBJTPO010000615.1:0-2754 GCA_046075145.1 Planctomycetota bacterium | reverse complement strand
GTGATGGCGGGCTTCTCGCACGAGATGCAGACCCGGATCCACGGGATCCTCTCCGACCTCGTGTTCGAGAGCCACTCGCTCTCCGGGTTCCAGGATCCTGCCTGGCACATGGAGGAGATTCGGCGGGCCGGCGGCGACGAGATCGTGGGTATGACCCCCACGGTGGCCGTGCCGGCGATGCTCAACTTCCAGGTCCGCGGCCAGTGGATCACCCGGCAGGTGATGCTGATCGGGATCGACGAGGCGACTCACGCGGGCGTCAGCGACTTCGGCCGCTACCTCCAGCACCCGGCCAACCGCCAGCAGCTTTCCTTTGACCTTCGCGAAGGGGGCTACGACACGGTCGACAGCCAGGCCGGTGGCAGCGAACCGACCCGGCCGGCCCTCGAGGGCGCCGGCTGGCCGCACCGGCGGATGCGGGTCGAGCGGGAACGGGTCTGGCGGGAGAAGCTCGACGCCGAGCGGGCCGCCGTGGGTGAGGCCGCGGCTGATCCGACGTCTGGCACCGGCAACCCGGTCCGGCCGGTCGATCAGCAGGTCGATGCGGTGCTCGCGGCCACCAGTGGCGCGGAGGACTCGCCAGCGGCCGGCCCGGAAGCCGCCGCTCCAAAACCCGCCGATCCGTTCCGCCAGGTCCGGCCCGAGGAGGGCACGCGGATGGATCCGGCCAGGGAACAGTTCACGGGCGTCGTGCCGGGCATCGGTCTGGCGAGCTTTCGCGACTCCAATGGCGTCGATCGATTCATGGTGCTCCCCGGCGACGACGTGAAGGTCACCTTCCCCACGGCCGGCACGCCCCCCAAGGCGGTCAGCGACAGCTTCACGGTCGTCGACTTCTACGAGAGCAAGATGAGCGAATACGACTCGAACTTCGTGTTCGTGCCGATCGCGGCCCTGCAGCGGATGCGGGGGATGATCGACCCGCAGTCGGGCCTGGCGAGCGTCAACTCGATCCAGATCAAGCTTCGGGACGGGGCCGATCTCGACGAAGTCCGCGACCGGCTGCGAAAGGCGTTTCCCGCCGACATGTACGCCGTGGCAACCTGGAAGGACAAGCAGGGCCCGCTGCTCGCCGCCGTCGACATGGAGATGGCGGTGCTCAACATCCTCCTGTTCCTGATCATCGCGGTGGCGGGCTTCGGGATTCTGGCGATCTTCTTCATGATCGTGGTGGAGAAGACCCGCGACATCGGGATCCTCAAGTCGCTCGGCGCCCGGGCCTCCGGCATCGCCGGGATCTTTCTGGGTTACGGGCTGTTCCTCGGGATCGTGGGGGCCGGGGTGGGCCTCGCCCTGGGGCTGGCGATCGCGCTCAACATCAACACGATCCGGGCCGGCGTGGAGTGGTGCACGGGCCAGCGGGTCTTCGATCCCTCCATTTACTACTTCTTCAAGATTCCCACGATCGTCGATCCGGCGACGATCGCCTGGATCGTGGCCGGGGCGATCGGGATCGCCGTGGCGGCGAGCGTGCTGCCCGCCCTGCGGGCGGCCCGGCTCCAGCCGGTGGAGGCCCTCAGGCATGAGTAGCGCCACGCTCGAGAGCCCCGTGGTCGCCGCCGCGCCGCTGCCGCCGGCCAGCCTCCTGGCCGTCCGGGCCTTGCGGAAGCGGTATCGCTCCGGCGACCGCGTGCTCGAGGTGCTGCGGGGCGTGGACTTCGACCTCGCCCCGGGCGAGTTCGTCTCCGTGATCGGACAGAGCGGCTCCGGCAAGAGCACGCTGTTGCATCTGATGGGCCGGCTCGACGGCGCCGATGCGGGCAGCGTGCATCTCGCCGGCCGGCGGATCGACGACCTGCCCGCCCGCGAACGGGACCGGCTGCGGAACACCGCCATCGGCATGGTCTTCCAGGCCTATCACCTGCTGCCGGAGCTGACCGCGCTCGAGAACGTGCTCTCACCCCTGATGGTGCGGCACGGCGTGTGGGCGTGGTTTCGCGAGCGGGGCGAGGCCCGGCGGCGGGCGACCGACCTGCTTACGCGGTTCGGCCTCGGCGAGCGGCTCCACCACAAGCCACGGCAGCTCTCCGGCGGCGAGATGCAACGGGTGGCGATCGCCCGGGCGCTCGTGGGCGGCCCCCGATTGCTTCTGGCCGACGAGCCGACCGGCAATCTCGACGCCGAAAGCGGGGCCGGGATCCTCGACGTGCTCACCGCGTTGAACCGCTCCGAGGGGCTTTCTATAGTGCTCGTCACCCACGACGCCTCGATCGCCAGGCGGGCTGACCGAATCGTGCGGCTGGCGGCCGGTCGCGTCGAGACGGCCTGACGCCTCCGGCCGGTGGGCCCGATCCCTGCCCCCTCCGGTGCCCCGATGCCGCGGATGATCTTCATGAACGATTCGCTCGTGCCGGAGCACGAGGCGAAGGTCAGCGTCTTCGACCACGGGCTGCTCTACGGAGACGGCGTGTTCGAGGGGCTGCGGAGCTACTCCGGGAAGGTGTTCCGGCTCGACGAGCACCTCGACCGGCTCTACGCCAGCGCCCGGGCGATCTGCCTGGAGATCCCGATCGCGAAGCCCGTGTTGGCGAAGGCCGTGGTCGACACCCTCGCGGCCAACAACCTCGCCGACGGCTACGTGCGGCTGGTGGTGACCCGCGGTGCCGGCAGCCTGGGGCTCGACCCCAACAAGACGAGCCACCCGCAGGTGATCGTGATCGCCGACACGATCGCCCTCTATCCCCGGGAGTTCTACGAGCAGGGGCTGCGGATCGTGACCGCCGCCACCCAGCGGACGCAGTCGGCCGCCCTCTC